>JANYKF010000063.1 GCA_025361665.1 Clostridiaceae bacterium | reverse complement strand
TCGATGATGAAAAATACCTTCGATCCTGCATGATTATCGACGGCTTGCCGGGTTGCAGGATTGAAAACATCACACTTAGCAATATTTCATACACCGCTGTCGGTGGTGGAACGCTTGAGGATGCAGCGCGCACGGATATTCCCCACCACATCAATGTGCGCGCTGAATGCTTCAACTATCTGGGATCACTACCGGCATATGGGCTGTATGCAAGACATGTAAAAGGGTTGAGGATGCATAATGTCAATGTTGAAACGATGAAGACCGATGAAAGGATGATGGCCTTTTTGGATGATTGTCTTTGATTTGCTGCTTCGGCATGGCAATCAGAAGGGGGCTGGATTCATATGAAAAACCCATTGTTTGAAATACCAAAAAGAGCCGTACATCTTGATTTTCACACGGGGCCCGGTATCCCCGATGTCGGATGCGGTTTTGACAGCCAGGCGTTTGCAGATGCGTTTCAAGAGGCCCATGTCGATAGTGTGACGTTATTCGCCATGTGCCATCATGGGCATTTATATTATCATACCGGCCATCCGGCAAGGCATCCGGGTCTTTCAAGGGATATGGATTTGTTGGAGAGGCAAATCGATGCGTTGCACGGAGTTGGAATTCGCACGCCCATCTACCTGAGCGTTCAATGCAATGAATATGCTGCAAATGAGCATCCTGAATGGATAGCGCTGACACCTGAACTACGTCAGGTAAAATGGGGGTCGTCGGCTTTCAATGCTGGATGGCAGATTTTGGACATGTCAAGCCCGTATCAGGATTATCTTGCAGAAATCTTGTCGGAAGTCCTCCAACGATTTACCCCAGTGGACGGCATATTCATGGATATGTGCTGGGATCAGCCAAGCTGCTCGAAATGGGCTGTGGCAGGGATGCTGAAAAAAGGATACAACCCTCAGAATGAGGATGACAGGGCAAAGTATGCGCGGGAAACGGCTCATCAATATATGGCCAGATTCCGCAAGATGGTGGAAGACGCACATCTTGAGCATGAACCAGCCGGTGTTTGGTTTAACAGCCGACCCAAGACAAATCTCCATATTGAGAAGAAATTCCTTCGACACGTGGAAATTGAAGCATTGCCGACCGGTGGATGGGGATACGCTTATTTCCCCTATGTCGCGAGATTTGTCAGACCATTGGGACTTCCCACGTTATGTCATACCGGACGGTTCTTCAAAAACTGGGGAGACCATGCATCACTGAAGCCTGACATGGCCTTGAAGTATGAATGCTGCCAGGTTCTCAGCCAAGGCATGTCCGTTGGCGTGGGTGACGCACTTCATCCGCGCGGAGTACCTCAGAAGGCTGTTTATGACCTGATCCGGCGCACATATTCCTACATTGAGGCATGTGAACCGTACATGGAAGGTGCGAAAATTCTCAGCCAGATTGCCGTCATCGTAGACACGGCTTCGGGAGACACTCCCGGCCCCGGTGGGCTGGGTGCAACCCGGGCACTGATGCAACTGAGATATCAGTTTGATATTCTGCCACCGGATCATGATTTTCAAAAATATGAACTCATCCTGATTCCGGAAAACATTCATATTGACAACGCGTTGGTGGCCAGATTGAAGAAATATTCAGAGTCTGGTGGGGCATTGATTGTATGCGGGGCATCGGCGCTCGATGAGTTGGGGCAGCCAGTCATGGAAGAACTTGGAATTCTTTCCCATGGGCAAAGTGAATACACCCATACTTTCCTTCATGCTTCCGGAGAAGTGTCTGCGGACCTTCCGGAGTATGGATGCGTCATGTATGAACCCGGCTTCAGGATGACGCCGATGCCACAGTCGCAATCACTCGTCACCGTGGGTAAACCGTATTTTCAAAGAGAGTATCATCATTTTTCAGGGCATGAGTATACGCCGGAAGACAAACTGTCGACCTTCTCGGCTGTTGTGAAACATGGTCGCACGGTAACGTTCTCAGTGCCAATCCTTGAAGCGTATGGCAAACATGCCGTCCCTTATTACAGAACCCTGCTTGGGAACTGCATCCGGTTGCTTTTGCCGGATCCACTCATCAAGGACGATGGACCCAGCAAGCTTGAGATAACCGTGGCAGAGACGGATAACCGCATGATTGTGCATCTTCTGAGCTTTTATCCCGAACGAAGGGCGGAAGATTTGGATATCGTTGAAGATGCCATTCCCGTTGTGGGTTTGCATCTATCCGTGAAATCCCGATGCAGGCCGACTCGTGTCTTCCTTGCTCCCGATTCGGAGGATTTGATGTTCGATTATGTGGATGGATATGTAAATGCAACAGTTGCATTTCAAGGAGGGCATGCCATGCTGATCCTTGAAAAAGAGATTCATGATGGATGACAGGTCCCCTGTTCATAAGACATTTCATGAATGACTGACCCAGTACAATGAGTTTTCCGGTTTGTCCTGTGGATAATATGGGTACTGAACGATCATGATAAAGAAAATACTGGCCATTCTGGGTATTGTCGTGCTTTCGTTCGTGGTCATCCTCTGTTCGGCAGTTTTCATCATCATCCTGAAGGCACCCAGGTTCGATACGGCCAAACTGGTTTTGGCACAAAACCCCCGGATCTATGACAAGGACAACATGCTGATGACAACTTTGATTTCCGCGGAGAATCGCCAATCTGCAAAGATAGGGGATATGCCGCAGGTTTTGAAGGATGCCGTCGTCTGCCTGGAGGATGTCCGCTTTTATGAACATTCCGGCATCGACTTCAAACGCGTTGCCAAGGCCATCATTTCCAATATGACCAAGGGTTTCGGAAGCGAAGGCGCGAGTACGATTACCCAGCAAGTGGT
>JANYKF010000056.1 GCA_025361665.1 Clostridiaceae bacterium | reverse complement strand
TCGTCCACCATCTGCCAGATTTCCGGCGGATTGCAGACCGCGCCGACGAGGGGATCCATCATCATGGCCTGGCGGAGCAGCATGTCATCCCCCCTGACGGCAGCCAGGACAGACAGTCTCTGCACCGAGATGGAGGCATTGCAGACAGCGGCGCAACCGAGAGGCAGGTCGCCGACCCTTGGAATGCTCACGCCATTGGCATCCACATAGCCGGGCACTTCCACAATGGCATCATCCGGCAGGTTCGTGATCGTCCCGTTGTTGACGACATTGAAGTGTCCACGGTAGAGCCTTCCGGTTTCCAGGCCCTCGATGATGTAGGAACCATGCTCTTCGCTGCGCTTTTCCGCGGAATAGGGCCGCGCCGGATCCTTCATCCACTGCGGGAACTCCGTCTCGAACCAATTGCGGCCTTCCGTACAGACACGCAGATAGCCGCCCGTTTCGCCGTTTATCCAGACTCCGAGGTCAATCCAGTCGAGGATCTCATCCGGCCGCTTGCGGTACCAGGCGACATACTCGCTGAGATGTCCGTTCGATTCCGTGCTGTAGTATCCGAAACGCCGAAGCATGTCAATGCGGACCTTCTCTGTTTTGCTGATTTCCGGATGATTTTCAAAGGCTTCCAGCAGATCGCCCGTGCGGTCCACTCCGTTCGCCTTCACCTGGATATACCAGGTCTGGTGGTTGATGCCGGCGCAGATGATGTCGACTTCCTTTTTCTGTAGCCCAAGGACATCGGAGATTTGATGATGCCCCCCTTGGACGCCGTGGCACAGGCCGATCGTATTCACCTTTCCGAATTGGTTCAGCGCCCATGTCACCATGGCGTTCGGATTGGCGTAATTCAACACCAGGACGTCCGGCGTGCAGAGTTCTCGGATGTCCTTTGCGAAATCGAGCATGACGGGGATGTCCCGCTGCCCATACATGATGCCGCCCGCGCAGAGCGTATCGCCCACACACTGGTCCACGCCGTACCGGAGCGGGATGTCCACGTCCAGTTTGAAGGCTTCCAGCCCGCCCACACGGACGCAGATGACGACGTACTTCGCCCCCTTCAGGGCTTCGCGGCGATCTGTCGTGGCATGGATCGTAATATCGAGGCCGTTTTCATGGATGTCCCGCTGGCAGAGATCGGTCACCAGCTGCAGGTTGTGTGCGCTGACGTCCGTGAATGCGACTTCCGTGTTCCGGAATTCCGGCACGGTGAGCAGATCCGAAAGCAGCGTGCGTGTGAAGCCGACACTGCCGGCTCCGATGAAGGCAATCTTGAATGACATGTTCTTTTCCTCCTCTGCGTTTGTCATGGTTTCCTGGTTGGGATCACCCCCTTAATCGGGAATGCCATCTCCGTTGCTGTCCGTCATGCCGTTCGCATCCTGGTCGGCCACCCCGAACAACTCCTTGCCCCGGATGTTCAGCCTGGACCGTTCCGCCTCCACCATCCTGCTGATGAGGTCACGGACTTCCTTCGCCCTTTTGACATGGGTGAGTCTGAGTTCCGGATTGGTCTTGTCTGCTGTGAACAAGGTGACCGTACCGACACCGACGAGTTTCTCACCAAAACTGCGGGTGAGCCTCACATCAAGAATCCGGTAAATCAGGAGTTCTTCCTCCACCGTGTTGAATAGGCCTCTCGAATAGAATAAACGATTCTCGCGGACGCTGTACTTGGTGAAGGTGATGGGAAGACCCAGAATCCGTTTCCTGTCCTTCCAGTATAAGGTGGGATCTTGCTTTCCGGCCATGCTTCAACCTCCCCAAAACCCGTCTTGACGGGATTGTCACGATATCTGCGGAATTCAATGAACAGGCCTGCCAACCGCCACACTCACTTGACCGCGCTGAAACCATCCATCTGGGCAAGGTCAAGATAACAGCGTCCATCCTTTTCCATCACGCGGATTACCTGCCCGCCATCCTTTTCATCGCGGATGCCAACTGAGACATCCCAATATTTTACATCCGGGGTTTCGGCTCCTTCTGGTATCGCACCAGGCTTCACTGTGGCAACTTGGATCCGATTTCGCCAATTTGCTCCATACAGTTCTTTCAAGGAACCCGCAGCGTGCTTGAGATAATCCACCAGCTCCGCATCGTTCATAGAGGCTTCGAATTGGTCCCTCGTTTCCGCATCCAGCAATGCTTTGAACCGTTCCGCGTCCGCCGCGCGGATGGCATCGAAAAACCCTTCAGCGACCCTGGCGGACGGAGAAACCGTTCCACATGCGGCGAACGTGAAAGACAACAACAGCACGGCCATCAGGATTGACAAGGACCCTGCCGCCGTCTCCCTGCTTCCCCGGAATGAAATTGTTCTGGTTTTTGTAACAATCCGCATGCACTCCCTCACAAAAAAGCCATTTCCGGCTCAAAATCGGACATCAGACCTTCAAACAAGGGTGTGAGCCCGGGTATCCTGAGCAATTCATCTGCCTGCGTCAAAGGCAGGGGGCTTTCGAACCGGTGGATTCCGCACTCCTGGATGACCGTGGCGACAAACTCCGAGCAGGTATGCCGTTTCTTCCAGTAATACGGCCGCCGGATGAGCCCGCCGAACAATCCGGCAAAATTGTAATGGTATTCATTCCGATGGCGAACATAATGCCGGATGGTTGCATAGACCTCATCGTATTCCTCATCCGTCACGTCAAGCGAACAGATCATGCAGCGGGTTTTCGGATGGTGCCGATACAGTCCCGCATTCAGCTTTTCCCGGATGAAACCGCCGACGACCGGGAAATAGCGGATTTTTCGGCCAAATGACCAGAAATAGGTCAACGAATCGTCAATCCCGATGGCGGCATGGTTGTATGGCTTCTTCGTCACGAAACGAATCGCTTCTGATATGATTGTGTCGGCCTGGGCCAAAAGCAGATAGATTTTCTTCATGCATCAACCCATATCCTTCAGGGCACCCATGATCGGAGTGCTGAAAAGGTTCCTCTCATGCAATAGGATCCGAGTTCGGCCGGAATCAGCAGGGAATCGCCCATGCGCACGGGCATTTCTCCTCCCGGATAGGTCATCCGCGCATTTCCCTCCAGCAGGATGATCAGCTCAAAGCGGCTGCCATCGGCCTCTCCGCACAGCGTCCCGTCAACCTCGCACCGTTCCACCACAAAATACCGGTTTGCCACAAGTGTTGTCTGCGTGGCACCCTGGCCGTTTTCAACAGGTACGGCGGCACACCCGGCTTCGGGCAACGGGGAAAAATCGATGACGTCTATTGCCTTCCCGATATGGAGCGGGCGACGCATTCCGGATGCATCGACACGGTCATAGTCATAGACCCGGTACGTGGCATTCGAATTCTGCTGGATTTCCACCATCATGAGACCGGAACCGATGGCATGGACCAAGCCTGCAGGAATGTCGAACACGTCTCCCTTTCTTGCTGGAATCTCATTGAGACAGGATGCAATGCTGCCTTCCGTCACGGCTCTGGCAAACTGCTCCTTGGAAACGCCTGGCTTCAACCCGTATACCAGCTTCGCACCAGGCTTCGCATCCAACACGACCCACATCTCCGTTTTGCCGAGGCTTCCGTTTTCATGCACACGGGCATACTGATCATCCGGATGAACCTGGACAGAGAGCCGGTCGTTGGCGTCGATGAATTTCACCAGCAAGGGAAACATGGTAAGCGCGGACTCCGGCAGCGCGGATCCAACCAATGAACGGCCGTATTCCGACAGCAGATCCGGGAGGGTGCGACCCGCGAGGCTGCCATTCGCCACCTTACCCGGACCGTCCGGGTGGCCCGAGATTTCCCAGCTTTCGGCGATGATGCCTTCCGGCAGGGTCTTTCCCATCTTCAGCAATCCCCTGCCGCCCCAAAGGTAATCCTTCATGGCCGGGATGAAAAGCAATGGATACAACATCATTCCTCCATCATTCCTCATCAGTATACGGATTGTGGCCAGACCCGTCAACCATCGTCCGGATTTGGGCAAAGGGATGGTTATTGATGTTGTTTCTAAATGGAATGCATCACGGATATGGAAAACGAACTCCCTTCCAACCGGATTTCATGTTAGATTCACGTGAAAAAGCTCGGTTCATCGAGTTTTTTCAGTGAAATCATGTTATCATGAAGAGATATCGGCTGTTCGCGCCCCGCTTCGCTCAAGCCCGTGTGCCGTGTTAACAGACGCCAAGCCAAAAATCACCTTGGGGGAATCATGTTCAAGCTCGATCGCACCAGGATCCATGAATTGGCCGGCAACGACACGGTTTACGCACGCGGGCGCTCCCTGCACGAAAGCAAGCAGGTTGTCCGGTTCCATTGGGCGGAAAACGGAAAGCTGCTCGAGGCCGATATTCGCGATCACCAAATCGAGCATGTCTCCATCCGCCTTGATGAAATCGGGCTTCCGGCACTCCGAGCCTGCACGTGCCGGGAAAATGACGGCATGGGGCTATGCCGCCACCAGGTGACGCTGCTTCTTGAAGCGAGGGAACGGCAAAGGGCAAGAGACGCATATCCGGGACATATTTCCGGAACGCTCCCCGAGGGTCCCCTCCACCTTCGAACCTTGCTGATCCTCCCGCCGAATCCGGCCATGCCTGCCGCGGTCGAGCTGGAAATCGGCGTGTCGGTTCTTCGGTCGATCCTGGATGCCTCCGCGTTTCTGCATGCCTGGCATGACGGCAACCCGGTCCTCATGGCTGACGGGTTTCACCCGCAGGCGCAGGCCGAACGCTCCCGCCTGCCCATCTCATCCCAGCAGCTGGCCGACTGGCTGGCTGATATCGCCGAAACGCTTCCGCAAAGGTCGCGTTCCGTTTTTACCGACTTGCGATCACTGAGGATTCCCGCGCATTCGCTGGCTGCGTTTCTGCCGCTGGCATCCGCTACCGGCGAGGCTTTCTGGACGGATGTGACCCGCAGGCAGGTCTTCCCGATCCACTGCGTGGAAACCGCAGTGCCTCCCGTCTCTTTTTATCTGGACGAACAGCTCCACTTGCACATGGCTTCGGAGGAACCGCTGGTTTTTCTTGACGAGGCGTTGGCCGCATTCCGGATGGGAAACCGGTTCTTTGTCCCGCCCCGTGAAGGCGCGCATGCCTTGCTGCCTGTCCTAGAAGCAATGCGCAAGGCGAAACGATCCATTCTGTCTTTCACCCTTCCGGAAGCCACCCGCTTTATCATTGAACAGATGCCGGAACTTCAGCGTGTCTTTCCTGTGGCACTTTCTCCGGAAGCCGCCATTCTGGCAAATCCCGCCCCTCTTCTGACAAGAGTGTTCCTCCAATTGTCCGGACGCAGCATCACCGCCCGAATCCGTTTCTGTTACGGTTCCTGGGAAACCGATCCGCTCCTGGTGCCTGGCTTCGGAACCCTGTCGCCCATGCGGGACCGCGTGTCTGAAAACCGCATCCTCAAACAGTTTCGCCTTTGCGGTTTCATGCCTGTGGAAAACAGCCTCGCGCTCCATGGGGATGAACCGCAGTATCGGTTCCTGCGCGATGTCCTTCCTTCATTACAAAAGGAAGCCGTGATTGGGGAAAGCGAATCCTTTTCATTCCAGATGCGGATCCTCGCGGCGCCTGTTTCATTCACGCTGTCCCCGGGCAGATCATCCGGATGGCTGCAGGGGAACTTCCACTTACAGGACGCAGCAGATGGAATTCCGCTGGAAAAAGAGGAACTCCCGCGCCTGCTGGCATCCCTGAAAAGCGGTTCCCGGTATCATCGCAGCCAGGACGGCCGGTTTTTCAGCCTGGAGGAGAACGGGCTGTCGCTCCTCACAGCCATCCTGGATGATCCGTCCGTCCGGGCGGTCCCTTCGGGATCCGCTGCCTCAGACACGGCCTTCGACATTCCCGCATACCGTCTGCCGGCGCTCACAGGACTACTGGCAGCGCCCGCAATGGAGGAAGACGCCATTGACGGGACTCATCAGGGCATCAGCCGGTTTCGCCTGGACAGGCGTCTTCACGCGCTGATGGAACAGATGGTCCATCCCGAAATGGTGCGTGCCGGACAGTCCGAACTTCCGGCTTCCTTGGAAATGCTGCTGCGCGATTATCAGAAAACCGGATGGCACTGGCTCCTTACCTTGGCCCGATATGGCTTTGGCGGCATTCTGGCAGATGACATGGGCCTGGGCAAAACCGTGCAGGTGATTGCCCTGCTGCAAAGCCTTCACGCAATGCCCGAAATGAAAGGGAAGCCGGCTCTGATTGTCGCGCCTTCTTCCCTGCTGCTGAACTGGAAGGCGGAGTTCCAGAAATTCGCACCGGATTTGTCTGTTGCCGTTCTGGACGGTTCCCGCGCGGAACGAATGATTCAGCTGAAAGAAGCGCAGGGTGCAACGGCCATCATCACCTCCTACCCCCTCCTCCGCCGTGACATCGGCGACATGCGCTCCATGTCCTTCTCCACATGCATCCTCGATGAGGCCCAGCACATCAAGAACCCCGGAACCGCCAATGCCAGGTCGGTGAAACAGATCCGGGCGGATCACCGGTTTGCCGTGACCGGGACCCCCATGGAAAACACACCGGCGGAATTGTGGTCCGTCTTTGATTTTCTGATGCCCGGATGCCTCCTGTCCCACAGGCAATTCCAACTGCGGTATGAGCTGCCGATCCTGAAGAACGGGGATCCGGCGGCCCTGCAGGCACTGGCCCGCCTGGTGCGGCCCTTCATCCTGCGCAGGCTGAAATCGGATGTGCTGCAGGAACTTCCCGACAAAATCGAAACCCTTTCGCAGTGCGGGATGACGAAGGATCAGAAAAGTATGTACCTGTCCTTTCTCAAAAAAGCACGGAAATCCTTCGAGGAAACGGTCCGGGACGAGGGTCCGGGACAAAGCCGCATCCGCATTTTTGCCCTGCTGACGCGCCTGCGCCAGATCTGCTGCGACCCCGAACTGGTGGAACCCGGATGCGGCACGGGAAGCGGGAAGCTCGAACAGTTGCTTGAAGTGCTGGAGGATGCGCTGGATGCCGGGCATCGTGTGCTGCTCTTCTCTCAGTTCACTTCCATGCTGGATAGAATCGATGTGGCCCTGGAGGATCGCAATATCGAACGGCTTCGCCTTGACGGCCGCACGCCCATCAACAAGCGCATCCAGTTGGTGAATGCGTTCAACGTGGGAAAGGGCCGCGTATTCCTGATCTCGCTGAAAGCAGGCGGCACGGGGCTCAACCTGACCGGTGCCGACACGGTCATCCATTACGACCCGTGGTGGAACCCGGCCGTGGAAGACCAGGCAACCGACCGCACCCACCGCATCGGCCAGCGCAGCACGGTACAGGTCATCCGGATGGTGACCCGCGGCACCATCGAAGAGAAAATCCATCGAC
>JANYKF010000015.1 GCA_025361665.1 Clostridiaceae bacterium | reverse complement strand
ATGCAGGATGTCTCTGACATCCTGCATGTTGAAGGCACATTTTGTGCCTTCAACACACCAAATCACGTGATTCGGTGCCATCCGGCGGCATTTTCCGCCGGATGCATGCAAGTTGCAAAATGCAACTTGCATGAAATGGATGATATGAAATTTTTCATGGTCTTCTCCTTCCGTCAGGAAAGAGGCTTTTGCGGGTTTCAGCGCTTGTTTCAGACAATGGATCAAAAAACCGCGGAGAAGACTCCGCGGAATCATTCCATCCGGATGTTCGACCCATCCGGAGAGCTTTCTGCACCCGCGCACCCTCTCATCAACGCTTGCGAGATTAGCTGTCGGATTCGGGCCGAAGAGATTAGCCCTACACGGCAGCGGCCGTGATTCACCCCCAAAAGTTGGTTCTCCCGCTCTTTCGATTCAGCGTTTTGTTGTGGACCGCGCAAGCAGCGCGGCCGTCAGCAGGTTGTACCGAAATGGCCCTGTGCTTCAGGATTTCCGCCATCACCCCTTTCTATGGCCTGCCGATCCTGTTGTCCCCGTTTGATGATGCCGGGGCATTTGCCAAGGTAAACATGCCACGATGCTGTGCTTACCCCATTCAGAAATCATCAAACGGGCCTGGCCCTGTCAAACTGAGTGAGGCCATGATCAATGAGGCCAAGATGAGTGGGGCCATAAAGAACGCGTTCTTCCTCTTTTCCCGCCCTTCATGAAATGTTCACAAATTCCCCATTGGATTCACATACCCCTTGGATATCATAATGATGTTGGAACGGGAACACACCCAGGTTTACATGGGAAAACCGGATGAGCCAGATGAAATTGACGACAATGCGGAAGGAGATGGAAAATTTGAAAAGGAAGACGATTGTGGGATTGGCTGTGGCTGTGGGGATCTCGGTTCTCACGGCGGGGGTTGCTCTGGCGGAATCACCGACACTGCGAGGGTATCTCTTCGGGAAGGACGTATCCACATTGACGGAATCCCAGAAGACGGACGTTCAGACCTATCAGGAAAAGCTGGCCCAACTGAATAGGGAGTTCTATGCCAAGATGGTAACTGACGGGGTTTTGACCCAGGCGCAGGCGGACGGGGCTATTGCGCGGATCGATTCGGATCTGAGCCAGGGCAATCTGTTGAACGGTTTGGCAGAGTATGGACGCGGCAAGGGAGACAAAGGCGGCATGGGGCGCATGGATGGTATCGGTGGTAACGGTGGTATCGGTGGTATCGGTGGAGACAAGGCCCTTCTGGATACATCCAAACTGTCCGTTTCGCAAAAAGATGAATTGAAGACCGTTACGGACAAGATGCTCAAAAATGAATCGGGCCGTTTGGCCAAGCTGGTGGAACTCAAACTGTTGACCCAGGCGCAGGCGGACGCACAACAGAAGGTCCTGACCGACATGACAGCCGATGCCTCTGCGGATATGGCGCTCTGGTGCCGTGGAACGGGCATCGGACCCGGTATCGGCGAGCACGGGCTTTTCGGCGTAACCTTGACGACGGCGCAGGCGGATGTGCTGAAACCGTTTGATACCGATGAGACAGCGCTGCGTAAAGAATTGTTTGACAAACTCGTGTCTTTCGGGGTGCTGACCCAGGCCCAGGCAGACGCAATCCTGAACATGAAAGCATTTGACGGGCAGGGCACCATGGGCATGCCCGGCCGCATGGGTGGACGCGGACGTATGGGCGGGCGAGACGGTCATGAAGGTGGACGCGGCTTCGGCCGGCAGGGCGGCGCATTCGATGGCGGCAAAACCACGACGGGTGCCGGAATTGTTTCGCCTCCGTTGTAAAAACGTCACATGATTGGACCCATGAAAGTCGCTTCGCGACTTTCATCAGCAAGCCAGCTTGCTGGGTTGTAATCATATCATCAGTCGGAAAACCCGGAAAGCCGTGATGGCCGACCGGGTTTTTTCCTGATAATCAACCAAAAGACCACCATGCGTACCCTCGGATACTTGCTTCTTGGCAACGCGATGTATTACACTGGATAGAGGAATTTTACCCATTCATTCCACGCCATGAATCCGCAGACGGGGAGTACTCGTTGGCGGCATCCCGGCCGGCTGATATTCCGGTTCGGACTGCGCAGCAGGAGGTCATTTGTGACAGAAAGAATCAAGTTGCTGAAAGACCATATTCAAACCCTCGGTGATGCGGGTGTACGCAGGACTACGTTTTTCCCGCTGATCGCGCAATCTCTCGGGGAAACCCTCGGCGAACCGACCAGGATCCGTCGCGCCAAGGCTTTTGCCTTCCTGCTCGATCGGGCGGGACAAGCCGTTTTGCCACATGAATTGATTGCCGGGTCAGTCCTTGGAACCTGGCCTCTGGATTTGGACGTGCCTTCTTTTGACGTGCAGCTCTCCTCGGCCGATCAGGCGGTCCGGGACTACATGGCCATCAAATCGGGGCAGGGGGAAGAGGGGAAAGCCGCTATCGCCATTGGGTTCAAGAAGAATGTCAGCTTCTCGACCCAGCGCTGGGCCGTGATGGCCCGTGACCATTACGACGCATCAATCAGATTTGCGGACATGCAGGAGATCATCCGGATCCTGTGTGAGAAATATCGGAGCGAGCCCTCGCTGGAAGCCTTCGAGATAGGGCGCGTCATCGAACGGCACTTTGAGTATGATTATGGCGAAAAGACCATGCGCCTGCTCGAGGAGCTTCCCTGGGAGGCCGCCAACCATTTGGACCTCAACTATGGCAAATGCGTGCAGCGTGGATTCGGTAGCCTGCTGCAGGAGATTGACCAGCTGGCCGCCGAATCGAAACCGGAAAAAGCCGAATTCTATGCGGCGGCTCGAATCACGATGCTGGCCGCCATACGCTTTGTGGGGCGTTATGCCGCGACGCTGGAAAAAGAGCGTGAAACGGCCAGTCCGGATCGGGCGCGCGAATTGGGCGTCATGGCGGAAACCTGCCGCAAAATCGCCTGCGGGAAGCCGGAAACCTTCCGCGAAGCCCTGCAGCTGGTCTGGATGACCCATGTCATCGGAAACCTCGCAGGGGGTTCAGCCCTGTCCTTCGCCCGCTTCGACCAGTACATGCGCCCGTTTTACGAGCAGGATCTCCAGGATGGCCGGATGAACCGCGATCAGGCCTCGGAACTGATGGCCTGCGTTTTCCTCAAGGTCAACGAACCCAAGATGCGCACCGTGCAAAGCCTTTGCCTCGGGGGTGTCCGCCCGGACGGGACGGATGGCGCCAGCGACCTGACAAAATGCTGCATCGAGACCATCCGCGCCTTGCGGCTGCCGTATCCGAACGTTTCCGTCCGCATCGACACCGACATCAGCCCGGCCTGGCTGCTGGATGAAGCGGTCCAGACCATTCAACTGGGCTTCGGCATGCCCATGATCCTCAATGACCAGCTGTGGGTGCCCAATCTGGCCAAGCTCGGATATCCTGTCGAGGTTGCCCGTGATTATTACAACATGGGCTGCGTGGAAATCATGATTCAAGGCAGACAGGCGAACTGGGGGGGGGCCGGCGGCGTCAATTTTGTCAACCTGGTTCTCGAAATCCTCGAAAAGAGCCGAACCGGGCATATCCATCTGCCGGACTTCGAAGCGTTCATGCGGGAGTACCTGCTGGCCATGAGCGAGACCATCGACCGTTCGCGTGCCCAGGGTCTTGAAAAGCTCGCGCGCATGCGGATGAATTATTACGATCCCTTCGCCTCCATCCTCATTGATGACTGCCTTGCAAACGGACTTGACATGTTCCAAGGGGGCGCCGCGCTTCCCGCCCAGATTGCCATCGGAGGATCGGGTCTTGGAACGGCGGCTGATTCCCTGTCGGCGATTAAAACATTTGTCTACGACCGGAAACTATTGGGTCTTGATGATCTGTCAAAGGTGCTGAGCGAGAATTTTGCCGGAAACGAGTCGCTCCGCGCGATGCTCAGTTCGCAGGCCCCTGCTTACGGCAATGATTTGGATACTGCCGATGATTTGGCCAAGACGATTTTCGATGCCTACAGTGACGGCGTGTTCCGCTGCAATGAGGATGCCGCGGCCCGGTTTGTCAACGTCCTGTTTTCCTACAACGGCCACGTCACGTCAGGCGAAGTCACCGGTGCGACACCGAACGGCCGCCTGAAGGGGAAACCTCTCAGCGACTGCATTGGCCCAAGCCAGGGCATGGATGTGCACGGTCCCACCAAACTGATGAATTCCGTTTTGAAACTGGACTTCTCAAAGGTGACCGGCGCGTTTGCCCTCAATGTCAAAATCAACCCGTCCTG
>JANYKF010000007.1 GCA_025361665.1 Clostridiaceae bacterium | reverse complement strand
ATGGCGATGAATTCCATCTCTCCAGGCGCGACGCGTGTCTTCCGGACTGACAGCAGGACCTTGTCCCCGGCCCGCACTTCCAGGACAACAGAACGTCCCGGCTCCGCGACACGGAACAGGAGGCGGCTTTCCGGCTGAATGCCGTGCTGCCGCAGGGTCCCCGGCAGCACATACCGGACGCCTGAACCTGGCATCACGGGAATTTCCGCATCCGAATCGGGCATCTCAGGAATAACCGCATTTGAGATTCGCGCAACAGGAATTTCCACCTCTGTACCGGCTTTACCGGGGATTCCTTCTTCGGAAATGATCGCACCGGGAAGTCCGCCTTCCGAATCGGCCGCATGAATCCCTTCAGGACCGGTGTCCGCGGAATCGGCAGCCTGTCCGACACCTCCATGGCGCAGCCAACTCGCGGCGCACCGCCCGGCCAGGCGTCCCTCTTCAGAGACATGATCCACCAGGTCATGCACGTGCACCACATTGCCGCAGGCGAACACGCCGGGTACACCGGTCTGCATGTCCATCGACACGACCGGTCCGCCTGTGACGGGGTGGATCTTCACACCAGCCAGACGAGAAAGCTCGTTTTCAGGAATGAGCCCGACCGAGAGCAGGAGGGTATCGCAAGCCAGGTCGAATTCCGATCCGGGAACGGGAATCCGTTTTTCGTCGACTTTGGCAACCGTCACACCGGTCAGCCGCTCCTTCCCGTGCAGGGCCACCACCGTATGCGACAACTTCAGCGGAATGCCGAAATCATCAAGGCACTGCACGATGTTCCGCGTCAGTCCGCCGCAGTAGGGCAGTACTTCGCAGACCATCAGGACCTCTGCGCCTTCAAGCGTGAGGCGGCGCGCCATGATGAGGCCGATGTCGCCGGAACCGAGGATTACGACCCGCCTTCCCGGCAGATACCCTTCCATGTTGATGAACCTTTGGGCGCTGCCGGCCGTCATGATCCCGGCCGGACGGGCACCGGGAATGGACAGTGCGCCGGCCGCGCGCTCCCGGCAGCCCATCGCCAGAACCACGGCATCCGCCTGCACGGTGAAATACCCGTAACGGCTGCTGACTGCCGTAATGCGCCGATCCTGCGAGAGATCGAGAACGGTCGTGTCCGAGAGGATGGATACCCCATGATCCGAGGCTTCCCGGATGAAGCGCTGCGCATATTCGGGTCCGGTCAACTCCTCTCCGAAAAGGTGGATACCGAAGCCGGGGTGGATGCATTGCCCGAGAATCCCGCCGGGTTCCTTGTCCCGTTCCAGAATGACCACATCGGCGATGCCGGACTTTCTTGCCTCGATGGCCGCGGCAAGACCGGCCGGCCCCCCCCCGATGACAACCAGGGAGATATGCGCGGGAGGCATGGATATTCCCTTCGTACCGGTCAAATCGGATGAATGTGCATCATTGCCGCATGGGTTCGACTCCATGCCTGTTCGTTCCGACTCCATGCCTATTAAGGCGTCCTTCGCATCGATGCGCCGCACTGGGCAGATCTCGGGTTTGGAAGGGCCGGCCAGGATGTTGGATCCGGTTCCGCGTTTTGTCACGGCATCGGGAGAAATGCCCAATTCCCTGGCCAGCAGCTCCACCACGCGCGGGGTGCAAAAACCACCCTGGCAACGGCCCATGCCTGCGCGTGTGCGCCGTTTCACGCCATCAAGGGTGGTGGCGCCTGCCGGGCGGCGGATGGCATCAATGATTTCCGCTTCCGTCACCGTCTCACAACGGCAGACAATGTGACCGAATGCCGGATTTGCGGCAACCACTTCCACCCGCTCAGCCCCGCACATGGCTGAGAACCTTAAAACCGGCTTGCGAATAGGGTTCCATACGGGTTTCGCAGTCAATTCCAGACCGCGGGAAGAGAGAATCCGGACCACTTCTTCTCCGATGGCAGGCGCGGAGGACAGCCCCGGCGATTCGATGCCGGCCACATGAACGAAGCCGTCCACGGCCTTCGAGGCTTCTATGATGAAATCTCCGCCGTCCGCAGCCGCCCGCAGCCCGGCAAATGAACGGATGACCGCACGCGTGTCCACACTCGGGACGGACCTCAACGCACCTTCGGCCACCCTGCGCAAGCCTTCAAACGATGTTTCCGTATCCGATTTGTCCGGCACATCCAGCGCGTTCGGTCCCAGCAGGAGGTTTCCGTCGGCAGTGGGGGCCACGAGGATGCCTTTGCCCATCGGCCCGGGGGTCTGGAACACAACCGAATGGACGGTCCTGCCCAGTTGGCGATCCAGCAGCAGGTACTCGCCTTTTCGCGGATGAATGTGGAAATGGCCGTCCCCCACCATGGCCGCGACATCATCGGCATACAGGCCCGCCGCATTGACGACGAATCGTGACGTCAAGGTCTCCGAATCGGACATCAATCGAAACCTTGGTGCCCACCCGTCCTCCTCCTTTTCACGCAGCCGCTGTATCCGCCTGACCGGCCAGGCCCGCTTCAGTGAAACCCCGTTATCGACTGCGTTTTCCACCGCACCGACCGTTAGCTGGTAGGGGCACACGATGCCAGCACCGGGGGCATACAGGCCGCCGACAACTGCCGAAGATACAGCCGGCTCCCTATCACGCACCTCGTCTCCCGAAAGGATCCGCATATCGGGAACCCCGTTCCGGCACCCCTGTTCCATCAGATGGCGGAGTTTTGCCATGTCGGCGTCATCGAATGCCAAAACGAGGGAACCGGTTCGGGTGAAGGGGGCATCCAGTTCCTTCGCCGTCTGTTCCATCCGGCGCGTGCCTTCCAAGTTCAGCCGTGCTTTTTTCGATCCGGGCTCCGCATCATATCCCGCATGCACAATGCCGCTGTTGGCGCTGCTGGTTTCCGTCGCCACATCGGATTCCTTGTCCAGCAGCACCACGCGAAGCTTGTATTTTGACAACTCCCGCGCAATCATTGCGCCGACAACACCCGCACCGACAACAGCCACATCAAAGGCACCCGCACCGACAACAGCCACATCAAAGGCACCCGCACCGACAACAGCCGCACCGACAACAGCCACATCAAAATCACCCGCACGCTGCATGCTTGCCGCGTCATCGCTGTCCGGCCCGATGGCCGTAATGTCTTCCCGCATCCCCTTCTCCCTTCGGAACCTTCCGAGGCTCCACTTCCACACGCAAAAAAGTCACAATGCAAACAGAAGCAAGGCTTCCATCCGACTGTGACTCCGATACTCCGCACGGCCTGAAGATCTCCCCAAAGCAACGCACGGAAGCGATGGGGCCTTTATGCCGTCATTCTATCATGACGAAGTCAGCGTGGCAACCGCGGGACCTCGTGTTCTGCAGACTGCATGGTGCGGGTCATATGGCCTGCTCCATCCGGGATATGATTTCACGCTGGACATTGACGCCCAGCATGGTGAAGTAGGCGCTGTACCCCGCAACCCTTATCACCAGATCCGTGTGCATTTCAGGGTTCTTCATGGCATCATGCAGGGTTTGTGCATCAACGACATTGACCTGCAGTTCCTGGCCACCCAACTCCATGAACGTGGTGGTCAGATCCCGCAGCCGCTCTATCCCGTTCCCCGCATGGATGCCAGCCGCTGAAAACTTGATGTTGCAAGTGTTTCCCGCCGTCCAGTGGTACATGTTGTTAAGG
>JANYKF010000523.1 GCA_025361665.1 Clostridiaceae bacterium | reverse complement strand
TCGATGCGCCCGATCGCGAGGCCCTGCTGGAAATATTGTCCGGCTGTCCGTATTCCGAAGTCTTTCAGAAGGCGGATGAGCGGCTTTTCGACCTGGAAGTGCTGGAATGGCTGTACCGGCTGCATTACAGGATGTTCCAGCAGAAGGTCTTCACCATCGCCTCCATGCTTTCGTATCTCCGCATTCGGGATACTGAAATCCGCAATGTCATCACGCTAATCGAATGCGCGAGGTACCGATTGCCCGAAGAACAGCAAATCGGCTATATGATTGGCTGGAAGGCTCCAGCGCAAACAAGGTCGGATCTGTAGACGGAAGGGAAGTGAACTGCCGCATGGCTGTCCAGGCAATGAAATTTGTCAGTATGGTCGGACCCGTTGGCGCATTCGATGCGTTCGTGCTCAAGCATGTCCTTGGCAGCGGAATTCAGCTTGAACGTTCCTATCAGGCACTGAAACTGAAGGGACTGGAGCCTTACATCGTGGAAAACCGCTATGAGGCCATGATCAAGCGCATGCGCGGCCTCAATGACTTCATGGGCGCCCATGTGGATGAATACACCGTCAGCCAGATTGAAGAGCTCGTGCTTTCCCGTTTCGATCCGGACGCAGTCCCCGGTTGGCTCGATGGCATCGGGGAGCGGCTGCGCACGCACCGCCTGAACAAGGAGCGGCTACAGCGGGAAATACTCGACCGCGAGCAGACCATACGCCAGATCAAGCCGCTGGAGGCCTTGTCGGTGGATGTGGAGGAAATGTTCCACGTCAGTTTCATGAAATTCCGGTTCGGACGGATGCCGAGGGTTACGTACAACCGGCAGAAACAGAATTTTGAAGCGCTGGATGTCATCGTTTTCCCCGCTGCGGAGGAAAATGATGATATCTGGCTTTCCTATTTCACACCGGCCCCGCTCGGTCCGAAGATTGACAGCGTCTTTTCCGCGCTGGGATTTGTCCGTGTCCGGATACCGGAAGCGGTCCACGGCACTTCCGTGGAGGCCGTCAGCCGTCTTTCGGCGGAAGTCGCCGATCTGAAACAGGAACTGCAGGACGAGGAGGCCGCATTGGACCGTTGGCTCCAGACAGAGCGGCTGCCCTTCCAGCAGATGATGAACCGGCTCGAGTATTTGTCGAAAGCAAATGAAATCAAGAGCCAGTGCGCCCATACGCGAGATGTCTTCCACATCGTCGGCTGGATGCCCAGTGATGCCAGCAAGCGCCTGATTGATTCCACCGACCTGGTGGAAGGGATCATGATCAAGAGCGAGGATCCGGTCAATATCGCCCATTCCACTCCCCCGACCATCCTGAGGAATGCGGCGTTTTTCAAGCCTTTCGAGAGCATTGTCTCCATGTTCGGCCTCCCTTCGCACGATGAGATGGACCCCACGAAATTTGTCACCGTCACGTTCATCCTCATGTTCGGGTTCATGTTCGGGGACGTGGGGCAAGGCATCCTCATCGCACTGCTCGGTGGGTTTCTGTACTGGTTCCGGAAGAGCATGCTGGGTGGCGTAATGCTGTATGCCGGCATGTCTTCAACCGTATTCGGCTTCCTGTACGGCAGCGTGTTCGGCAACGAGGAGGTTCTGCATGCGGTCTGGCTGAGCCCCATCGCGTCCGCTGAAAACATCAACACGCTCATGTTCATCGCGATCGGGTACGGGGCGTTCATCGTGCTCCTGAGCATGGGGTTCAACATGTACAACGCGATCCGCACCAGGGACTGGGGACGTCTGCTGTTCGACCGGAACGGCCTGGCCGGATTGCTTTTCTATGGCGGCATCCTGGCCATCGTGCTCAATACCCTGCGGACAGGCAACCTGAAACTGACCGGAATCATCCTGGCCGTCGTCATCATCCTGCCGCTTCTGCTGATGCTGCTGAAGGAACCGCTCGAACACCTGGTCAAAAGGAAGCGACCGCTTTTCCCCGCCTCAAAGGGCATGTATTTCACGGAAGCGGGTTTCGAACTGTTCGAGACCATCCTGGGCTTCATCAGCAACACCATTTCCTTCATCCGTATCAGTGCGTTCGCCATGAACCACGCCGGATTTTCCCTGGCCGTATGGACCCTCTACCACATGATGAATTTTTCGGTCGGCGGCGTGATCACCCTGATACTCGGCAACCTGATGATCATGGTGCTGGAAGGCATGATCGTCGGCATCCAGTGCCTGCGTCTCGAATTCTACGAGTCCTTCGGGCGCTTCTACCGCGGAGAGGGCTATCCGTTCCACCCGCTGCGCATCCGCGAGGATGCCTCGCCGGAACGGCACTGAACGGAAAACTGCGAGGATGTCCCGCAGAAACCCGTCTTGAACGGAAAACAGACCCCAGGCGGTATCGCCGCGTGAAATAGAGTT
>JANYKF010000514.1 GCA_025361665.1 Clostridiaceae bacterium | reverse complement strand
GTCGACCTTGTCAAGATGAAGGCCGAAATCTATCTGGATGAAATGGGCTCCGTATTTGGATATGTTCCGCCAGTGAAATTCCTTGATGCCTCCACCACCGCCGAACAGCGGGAACTGGCTGGGAAACTGGCGGACGGAACCCTCACGGATCTTCTGTTTCCAATCCTGCCAATGGAAATCACATACCGGAACATGACCACCCGCACCGTCATGTCACCGCTCAAAACCATCCTGCCCGTCAAATACGCGGACGGCACAGTGCTTCCGGTTATGGAAAACAGCCGGGGCATCCTGTTGGCGCCTGCATTTCTCGGATCCGGATCGACCTATGCGCTGAACTACCGTCAGCCCATGTATGGAGATGCCATTCTCCAGAAGCTTCTGCCCTTGTCCCATTTGGGGTTGTATGAAGAAACCTTCCGCGCCTATCTTGCCGAATGGGAAACGATTTCCGAGGCCGTTCTGTCCAACAAAGTGGATAAGGTGAATGAAGCAGTCCTGAATGCAATGGTCGCACCGAACCTTGTGGATGAGAACGGGAAAAGACTTCCCTCCTCCGACCTCAGGGCCATGACCTCGTATGTCCGCAGCAACCCGGATCCGACCCTCACGCCCACATATGCGAAGCTGGCCGCATGGAACCAGCGAGCCTCCGAAATTCACCGGAAGTATACCACGCTGCCGGAAACCATCACGGAACGGACACGGGAATTTGCGCGAACCGCCACAAACGGCCTCACCGATAATTTCGGCAAGACCCTCGCCATCCGTGATATTCTGAGGGTTCTGTACCCGTATACGCTGCTCACGCCGCGGCTGCCGGAAGGCGAGGATTTCGTGGACTGGTTCCTGTTCGAGCAGAAAAGCGGTTACTGCACCTCGTATGCCTCAGCCATGGTGGTTCTGCTGCGTACGCTCGATATTCCCGCCCGTTATGTGGAGGGATATGTCCTGCCGGAAAAAGGAGAAGACGAGGCTACCTACAAGGTGACCAACCGCTATGCCCACGCCTGGGTGGAGGTCTACTTTGAGGGATTTGGCTGGATGACCTTCGAGCCGACCCCGGGATTTGCGGACACGACGGATTTTCTGGCACAGTCCGTGACGGACATGTCCGGCTTCACCGGCGGTACCGGGTCTCCCGACCTCGAGGAACTGATGCGCCGATACGGGGCCAACCGTGACAACACCGCTCCTGACGCCGACGGCTTCCTAACCGCACCGGAAAAGGAGCCCGTGAATCCATCCACGCTCGTGCTGATGACCGCTGGCGGTCTCGTGCTGCTGCTCATCCTGATCAACATCGGATCGATGCTGACCGGCACGATCAGGTTGCGGCGGACTCCGGACAGACGCAAAATCGTGCTGCGGTACCTCCAGATGATGGAATGGCTGAGAATAGCCGGAATGAGCCTGCAGGAAGGGGAGAGCCTGCCGGAATTCTCGACCCGCGTGGATAACGAGTACTATTTCCCGGAAACATCCTTTCATGTCCTTTCAACGATCTTCAGCAGGGTGCGCTATGGCGCGAAGGAACCGTCCATGATGGAGACGCGTCTGATGGCACGCATGTCGCATGAGCTGCATGCCCAGGTTGTCCGTGAAATCGGCATACGCCGCTTCATGCCGCTGCGGCATTTGTTCCTGGGGCTGTAGCATGCGGTTTGCCGTGCTTGCCGGGGCGGTCCATCTTTGCCGTGCTTGCCGGTTTCCCCTCTCAGCGTTTTGCTGCGCAAAGCGCTTGCCGGGGCAGTCCATCTTTGCACGGCAAAGATGGACGGTTTGACAGGATAAGGTGCGTTCCTGTAGAATTATATGTCAGGGCGACGGAAGGACTTATCTGCGGAGAATGACCGCCGTCCACGGTATGCCATCAGACAGAAGGGTGAAAACGTGAATATCATCAGAAACGATATCCGGAATGTGGCCATCATCGCTCACGTTGACCATGGGAAAACGACACTTGTCGACATGCTGCTCCGTCAAAGCGGTGTTTTCCGCGCCAATGAGAAACTGACGGAGCGGGTGATGGACTCCAATGATCTTGAACGGGAGAAAGGCATCACTATTCTCTCGAAGAATACATCCGTCCAATACGGAAATACCCGCATCAACATCGTGGATACGCCGGGACATGCCGATTTCGGCGGGGAAGTGGAACGCGTCCTCATGATGGTGGACGGCGTGCTCCTGCTTGTGGACGCATTCGAGGGCGCCATGCCGCAGACGCGTTTCGTGCTGCGCAAAGCCCTGGCCCTCCACCTGAAGCCGATCGTCGTCATCAACAAGATTGACCGCAAGGATGCCCGTCCAGATGAAGTCATCAATGAAATATTCGACCTGTTCGTGGAGCTGGGTGCCGATGACGAAGCCCTTGATTTCAAGGTCATCTACGCTTCTTCCCGGGAAGGCTACGCGATGAGGGAACTCGGAGATCCGAAAGAGAACCTCATCCCGCTCTTTGAATCCATCATGGAGAACATTCCCGCACCGGAAGGCAAACCGGAAGCGCCTCTGCAGTTTCTCGTCTCCTCCCTCGAATACGACAATTTCATCGGCCGCATTGCCGTGGGGCGCGTGGAACGTGGAACAATCCGGAGGGAACAGCCTGCCGTCCTCATGAAACGGGACGGCGCCCAGGTGAATGTGAAGGTCAACGTGCTGCAGACATTTTCGGGCCTGCGCAGGGTGGACATCCAGGAAGCCTCCATCGGTGAGATCATCTGCGTTTCCGGCATCGGGGACATCACCATCGGCGAGACCCTATGTGACAGGGAATGCCCCGAGGCCATCGCGTTCGTTGATATCGACGAGCCGACCATCTCCATGCAGTTCATGGTCAACAACAGCCCGTTCGCCGGTCGGGAGGGAACCTATGTCACATCCAGGCACCTGCGCGAAAGGCTGATGCGGGAAGTGGAGACGAATGTCTCCATGCGCGTGGAGGAAACCGCATGCCGGTGATCCCATCGCGATTCCTGAATCGCGAAGTCTTGCTGGTTGGACTGATTCTCGCTTTGATCGTGGCGATGTCGATCTTGTACCCCACGTCGTTCCCCACGCTTGGGAACTTCAGCGCCATTCTTCGGAATCTTGCCGTGGACGGCATCATGGCATGCGGCATGATGATGCTGCTGATCGCTGGAACTTTCGACCTTTCGGTGGGAGGCGTGTTCTCGATGGCCGGTGTGGTGGCCGGCTGGCTCATGAAAAATGCCGGCTTCCCGGTGCCCGTCGCCGTGCTCGGCGGGCTTGGAGTGTCGATTCTCGGTGGCTTGATCAACGGAGTGATTGTCGCGCGCGTGAGAGTA
>JANYKF010000487.1 GCA_025361665.1 Clostridiaceae bacterium | reverse complement strand
CGGAATGATCAGTTCAAATCCGGCACGAGGCAGGTCCCTCAGGGAAGGGTTGATGCTGAAACCGGCATCCACTTTGATTTCTCCTTCCGGTGAAATCAGGTAGCGAACACAGACGACGATGCCGAAAGGATTGGAAACCATCTTGATTTCGCGCACGGTTTCCACCATGACGCATTCATCATCGACCTGCATCGCAGTCAGTCGCTTCAGGGAGGCATTCAGATTGTCTTTGTGGAAATTCTTCCAGATGCCGTACCTTCCCCAGCCTTTCTGTGCGTCAATTCCGGAAAATGGCCGTGTGAAGCACTCAATCGGACCTCCGGCAAGATACTCGAACCCTTTCCTGTTCAGCGAGGTTATCGTTCCGGTTGTTCGGTCAAAGGCGATTGTGAAACTGTTGCCAAGTACTGTGAGGGATGTTTCATTTTCCACCGCGCGCAAGGCGCGGCAGGCCTGGCGACATTCAACAGATTCAAACGCCCCGCGGCCCTCCAGTCCTTCAACAGACTCAAAGTCCCCGTTCTCCAGCCGGAATTGGTAGACACCCAATTCGTAGCCCTCTTGTGCAAATGCAGTATCATTCCTGTAGCGGACTGAAAAATCGACATGGTATTCGGCATTTGCCTTCTTTTCAAAGGAATCAGGGAAGGAATCCCGTTTCTCCTCGCCGGCTTCCAGTTTCGGCAATTCATACGGGCCTGTCCGGATGATGACGCCGTTTTCCCGAACAGCATAGCTTACTTCGTAAGAATCCGTATTCAGAACCAGATGGCGGTTTTTCACGATAAAGTTGCCAGGAGCCATTTCGACGGCCCAGGCATTGTTCAGGTCAATCTTTTCAAACACGATGGGACAATAAACCTGTTTGGCTTCCAGTGCCGCGGGTTTCGGAGTAAGGTCAGGCAAAACAATGCCATTATTGGTCATGAAGGTCGGGTTCTGCCATTCGGTGACGCGTTCACCAAAATCACCGCCATAGGCAAAGAATTCATGACCTTCCCCGGTCTTCGCGATGAGGCATTTGTCCTGCCAGTCCCAAATGTAGCCGCCCTGAAAGCGAGAAAAATTCTCCGTAAGATAGTGGAACTTATGCATGCCGCCACCGGCGTTGCGGATTTGGTACAAAAATTCAACCAGCACAATGGGCCTGATGTCATCGGGGTCTGTCAGCATGCTCAGAATGGTCTTTTGCGTGGCGTACATGTTTCCACGAACATCTGAAACGGTTTTTCCCGGTTCCCCTGCTTCATACTGGCAGAGACGGGTTGCATCGTATTCTCGAATCCAGCCAGCCATGGCGGCATGATTGGGACCGACCCCACTCTCGTTTCCCAAGGACCATGAATAGATGGAAGCGTGGTTCTTATGCGTGAGGACCATTCGAATGGCCCGTTCCAGAAAATTGGTGCCCCACGCCGGGTTGTGGCTGAGTTCCCCCATCACGCCATGGGTTTCCAGGTTGCACTCGCAGATCAGCAGGATGCCCCACTCATCGCACAAGTCGTACCAGGCCGGGTCATCCGGATAATGGCAGGTTCGGACTGAATTGATATTGAGGCGTTTCATGAGCTTGATTTCTTCGATCATGTGGTCCCTGGAAACCGTGCGGCCTCCGCGGACTTCGTGTTCATGACGGTTCACGCCTTTGACCAGCAGTCGCCTGCCATTGAGCAGGATGATGCCGTTGACGATCTCAACCCGCTTGAACCCGATCCGGCAGCTTTCAAAATCAACTACTTCTCCTCCGGGCGTCAAAAGAGTGATGACCACCTTGTACAAGCTTGGCGTTTCCGGGGTCCAACAGTCAATATCGCTGACATGGATGGAGACCCTGGCCGTGCCGGAAGTCGGTTTTTCCGCCATGCGGTAATCCGCCTGGGGCCTGATATCCGCAGTCTGGGTGGATAAAAGCATTCCTTCAAGGGTCAATACATCCACTTTCATTCTGTAATCGGCAAATCCGTTGAACCGGTTCATGGAAATGTCTGCGCTGACGATGCCATGAGGATGATGACGACCCGGGATTGCGTTGATTTTCCAGTCGACAATCCTCGCTTTTGGCTTCGCCATCAGGAACACGGAACGGAAAATTCCGGAAAGATACCAGTAATCCTGATCTTCCAGATAAGTGCTGTCCGCGAACCGCATGACCTGCAGGGCAACCGTATTCTCGCCTTCGTGCAGAAAGGGTGTGATGCAGAACTCGCTCGGAAGCTTGCTGTCCTGGGAGTAGCCCACTTCCCGCCCGTTGATCCAAAGATAATATACGGTCTCCACTCCCTGAAAATGAATGAAGATTTCCCGGTTCAGCCACTCTTTGTCCAAGTGGAAGGTTCTGAAATAGCAGCCGGTCGGGTTTTCTTCCGGAATGAACGGGGCATTCGGCACACCGCGTTCATTTTCAGCGTTGTGCGGATGAAGCATGAAAGCATCTTTCCGGTAGTAATTCCATGGATACACCACATTGGTGTAAATCGGTTCGCCAAATCCCTGCAGTTCCCAATTGCCGGGAACCCGGATGTCTTTCCAGCATTGGTGGTCGAACCCGTTTTCCCAAAAACGTTCGGCATTGTCCGGCCGGTCGCAAAGGGCGAATTTCCAGATGCCATCAAGCGAATTCACCCATTTTGACGTTTCCCGGTCGCAGGATGCCGCCTGTTCAGCCGTTTCATAAGCTCCCCACGGCGAATGCGACTGTTCCCGGTTGATGGCCGTGACATCGATGTTTTCCCAATCCCTTTTCGTGTGAAATGGCGCAAAGCGATTCATAGCGGTATTCCTCCATCATGAACGGTTCATGAACATCCGACCGGCACTTTCATACGGCGAAGCAACAATTGCATTCTGTGGGTATTCATATCATACAATACTATGAGTCCTGTTTACTACAGGTATATGCCTGTGGACAAGGTGAAATCATCATTGCAGGCGTGCTTCGAACTCCATATAATAGGTTCTGGATGCAACAGCCGGAAGCGGCAGGATATTCGGGAAATGACAGCAGCGCATCACTCGAGAAATTTCTGAGAGGATGAAGCCAATGAGGAAAGTTCTTGTCGGGGCGTTGATGCAGGAGAGCAATTCTTTCAGCCCCAGACCCAGCGTCTGGTCGGATTTTCACGCGGTGACCGGGATGGATATGCTGGATAGGATCGCGGCCACCCCGGTGTTTGCCGCCGCCGGGATTGAAATGGTGCCAACCCTGTACGCGTATTCTGTTCCCGGTGGAATTCTGAGGGAAGACAGTTATTTGCGTTTCAAGAAGCAGATGCTGGACTGCATTTCAGATGATGCGGCATTGGATGGCGTCTGGCTGTATCTGCACGGAGCGCTGGAAGTGGAGCGGATAGGCAGCGGGGAAGCCGATCTCGTCAGGGCCATCCGTCAAAAAGTCGGGGTGAATGTTCCGATAGCCGTGGCGTTGGATTTTCATGCGAACAATACCCAGGTACTCATGGACAATGCCAATATCGTGTATGGGTATCGAACGGCGCCGCACACCGATGAAACGGAAACCCAGCAAAATACGGCAAGGCTGCTGATTCGCTGCATGGAAGAGGGGCTGTTGCCCAGGCCCGTCATGGTGAGACCACCCTTGCTGTTTCCCGGAGAAATGGCTACAACAGGTATTGAACCCCTCCTGTCACTGATGCGGGAGGTAGCTCGGGCCGAATTGACGGAAGGCATCCTGTGTGCGTCCTTTTTTGACGGCATGGCATGGGTGGATGCGCCGAACAGCATGGCCAGCCTGGTCGTCGTGGAAGAGCGGGGTATGGCGCGTGCCGAAAAAGAAGCGAAGCGGCTCGCGGGACTTTTCTGGAATGTGAGGGAGCAATTCCGGTTCGAGGAAGAAACCGCGCAACCGGAAGAAGCCGTCAGAATGGCTGTTGCGGAGCCGGAAGAACCAGTTTTTATCACCGATTCCGGAGATAATGTGACCGCAGGAGCGCCCGGAGACAGTGCGTATTTTTTGCAGCTGCTGATGGAGAATCCGCCTGATCGGGTCCTCGTGGCCGGGATTGCCGGCAGGCGCGGAATGGAAGCATGTCAGCAGGTTTCGGTCGGTGGTGCCGTTTCGTTCGACATAGGCGGTGAAATGGATCCGGATGGCGTTGTCATTCCGTTGAACGGATTCCTGAAATGGAAAGGCAAAATTCCAGACAAGAGCGGAGAACGGAATACGGAAGCGGCTGTCGTCGAGGTCAAGGGGATTCAGGTCATCATCACGGCGGAAAGATGCGCATTCGTAACACCGGAAAGCATAGAATCGGCCGGAGTGAGAATCACGGATTACAAGATCGTGATTGTCAAGCAAGGATATTTGTATGATGCGCTTCGCCGGGTTTCCAGGCGGTCCATCATGGCATTCACGCCGGGGAGCGCGTGTCAGGACTTGTCGCGCTTCTCCTACAAAAAGCTGATGAGGCCGGTCTTTCCACTGGATAAGGATTTCAACTGGGATGTGCCGGAATAGTCTGCCCATGTTAATGAACCAGAGGAGGGGGACTTGACCTTATGAAGAAAATCCATTTGATCTGCAATGCCCATCTGGATCCCGTTTGGCTATGGGAGTGGGAAGAAGGGGCAGCCGAGGCGATTTCGACGTTCCGGGTCGCGGCGGATTTCTGTGAGGCGTATGACGGGTTTGTGTTCAATCACAACGAGGTCATTCTTTACAAATGGGTTGAAGAATACGAACCGTTGCTTTTCAAGCGGATCCAGACACTCGTCGGACAAGGCAGATGGCACATCATGGGGGGCTGGTACCTGCAGCCGGACTGCAATATGCCTTGCGGAGAATCGTTTGTCAGGCAGATTCTGGTCGGGCGGCAGTATTTCAGGGAGAAATTCGGGGTTGAGCCGACATCGGCCATCAATTTCGACCCGTTCGGGCACAGCCGGGGCCTTGTCCAGATCATGAAGAAGAGCGGATACGATTCATATGTCTTCTGCCGTCCTGACCAACGCGATTGCCAATTGCCGGCAGGGCCCTTTCACTGGGTCGGGTACGACGGTTCGCAAATCATGGCCCATCGTGCATTCGGCAGCTATCTGTCCCTGAGAGGGCAGGCGGCCGGCAAAGTATCCAACTGGATGAAGGATGCTGCGGCGGAGGACTCTGACGAGGGAATGATCCTGTGGGGCGTCGGAAACCATGGCGGCGGGCCCTCGAAGATTGATCTCGAAAAGCTGAATGCGCTGATGGCCGAAACAAAAGATCATGAAATCCTGCATTCCACACCGGAGGCCTATTTTCAGGAAGTCGCCACAGGTGGCCGCGAATTGCCCAAGGTGGCCAAATCCTTGAATCCATTCGCAGTGGGGTGCTATACCTCGCAGGTCCGTGTCAAGCAGCGGCACCGGAGATTGGAAAACGAATTGTTCATGACGGAAAAGATGCTTTCCGCGGCATGTGCCAACGGGCATCTGACGTATCCGTCGACCGAGTTGTGACAGGCCTGCGAAGATTTGCTGACGGCGCAGTTTCATGACATTCTTCCGGGCTCATCCATCCAGCCGGTGGAGGAAGCATCCCTCAGGTTGATGGACCACGGGCTTGAAATCCTGTCCAGGCTGAAGGCCAGGGCCTTTTTCGCTTTGGCATCCGGCCAGGCCAAAGCGGAAGAAGGCGAGATTCCGATTTTTGTCTATAATCCGCATCCATACCCGGTTTCGGGCATCTTCTCCTGCGAATTCCAACTTGCCGACCAGAACTGGAAGGATGAGTTTTCCATTCCGGTCGTTTATCACCACGACGTAGAGATTGATTCCCAGGTGGAACAGGAAAGCAGCAGCCTCAATCTGGACTGGCGGAAACGGGCCGTGTTTCCAGCAACGCTGGCACCCGGCGTCATGAACCGGTTCATCTGCAAAATGAAGGTCCTTCCGAAAAGGCCGGCTCCCGTCTTCATGGCGGAAAATGGATGGTATTTGTTTGAAAATGGCTCAATGAGCGTTTCCATCAACTGTGAAACCGGTTTAATGGACAGCCTGATCGTCGGGGGATGCGAATATGTCAAAGGCAATGCCTTTCTTCCCCTGGTCATTCAGGATGACGCGGACCCATGGGGTATGCTGGTATCTCAGTTCCGTGATGTGGCCGGGCCTTTCCGCCTGATGGACCGGGAAGAAGGAACAGGCTTTTCCGGGATTGCGGGAACGCTTCTCGAATCGGTCAGGGTGGTGGAAGACGGCGCCGTGCGAACGGTTGTGGAGGCCGTTTTCCGATATGGCGACTCTTTCATCTGCCAGCGGTATCAGCTGCCGAAGCATGGCACTGAAATCGAGGTGGAAGTGCGGGTATTCTGGAACGAGAAAAAGAAGATGCTGAAGCTTTCCATCCCGACAACGCTGACGGGTGCCGATTACCTCGGGCAGACGGCATATGGCGTGGAGAAACTGCAGGCCAACGGCCAGGAGGTGGTTGCCCAGAAATGGGCCGGACTGTTCCAGGAGGATGCAGGTCCGGAACCGGGCAGGGCACTCACTTGCATCAATGACGGCATCTATGGATCCGACTGCATGGACGGGGAAATCCGGCTTTCGCTGCTGAGATCTCCAGGGTATTCGGCCCATCCCATCGGTGACCGCCCCGTGATGCCACAGGATCGGTTTTCACAGCACATCGACCAGGGGGAGCGTCTGTTTTCATTCCGGGTCAACGCAGGAATGACAGCCGAACGCCTGGCTCATGTGGACAGGGAAGCATTGGTCCATGAGGAGAAGCCTTTTGCCCTTTCCTTCTTTCCAAGCGGGCTCGGAACGGAATGTAAACCGGTCGTCACCCTGGATGACGATGTGGTGCAGATGACGGCCTTGAAAAAGGCCGAGGATGGGAACGGCTGGATCGTCCGGCTCCACACCCCCACGGATGCCGCACGGACAACCCGGCTGGCATTCCCGGTTTGGAAGGGAATCAGCCGGGTTGTCACGCTGGGCTGTTTTGAGATCAAGAGTTTTCGCCTGGACGAGGCATCCGGCGCTATGCAGGAAGTCGACCTGATGGAGCGGGCGGAAGCGCATTGATGCGGTGCCCGCCACATCAGGTCAATAGGGAAGAGAATCGAGGATATAGGCCATATGCGATTGTACACGATGAATCAGGTCTTCCGGAACATATGGGGAAAAGTCAAAAATCCTGATTCCAGAATACTTCCAGCATCGCCATCAGGTTTTCGGGAGGCACGTCGCCCGGAACGGAGTGCGTCGGAGATACGATGTATCCGCCACCCGGCCGCATGATGGAGATGATTTCCTTCGTTTTTGCCCTCACTTCTTCCGGCGTGGCGAAGGGCAGCAGTCGTTGAGTGCTGATGCCTCCATTGAAAGTCAAATCGTTCCCGAATTCTCTTTTTACTTTCCGGAGATCGTAAATCTCCGGTTGAAAGGTCTGGTACACATTCAGGCCGATGTCGATGAGGTCCGGAAAAACTTCATGGATGTCGCCGCATGAATGCTGGGAGACCTTCAGACCCTTTGATCTCGCATAACCGTACATCCGAGCCAACCTTGGCTTGATGAAGCGGCGCCATAACCGGGGCCCCATGATGAGGCCTTTCTGTTGTCCCCAGTCGTCGCCGAAATGGAATCCATCCATCGGGTATTCGAGTGCCAGGTCCATCACCCGGATGTTGAAATCGCAGATGGCATCCAGCAGCGCATCGGCGAAATCCGGTTCGGTCAGCATGTCGCTGAGGAAATTTTCCATGCCCCGCAGCGTCCATGCACGCTCAAACAAGGAAAACCCGATGGAGCCGAAGTGGAATTTGTCAGACTTCGATTCGGACATCGCCTGATACTCGGCACGCAGGCGTTCTGTCTGCAATGCGGGCATCCGGATGTCCGATATCTCCGGTTCCGGAAGCACGGTTCCCACAATCATCCCGATATCCTTGTCGGCACCGTTCCGGTTCCACAGGACGCCGAAGTCGTCTTTGAAAAAGCCGGGCCGGTCGGGCATCTCTTC
>JANYKF010000362.1 GCA_025361665.1 Clostridiaceae bacterium | reverse complement strand
AAACATTTTTGGCATACCATCCCTCCAGCCGGTCGGAATAGAGCGAGTAGCTGATCTGCCAGTTGATGGCGGGAAAATGACGCCGGTAGGACAGGTTGTAGTCCAGTCCCCAGAACACCTTCACGATACGCAGGGTTGCCTGTGTGACCGGTTCGGACAGGTCGCCGCCAGGCGGCGAAACGGCGCCGATGGCGCTGAGCGTGCCGATGCGGCCTTCCCGGCCGAGTACCTGCACTTTGCCGGCCCGTTCGTAGAACTGGGCGAGGCGGGATGACAGGTAGGCAGGATAGCCTTCCTCGCCGGGCATTTCCTCCAGGCGTCCGGACATTTCACGCAGGGCCTCCGCCCAGCGCGAAGTGGAATCTGCCATCAAAGCGACACTGTAGCCCTGATCCCGAAAATACTCCGCGATCGTGATGCCTGTGTAGATGGAGGCTTCCCGGGCGGCAACCGGCATGTCAGACGTATTGGCAATGAGCACGGTGCGCTTCATCAGCGACTCTCCCGTGCGCGGATCCTTCAGTTCGGGGAATTCCAGCAGCACATCCGTCATTTCGTTTCCGCGTTCGCCGCAGCCGATGTAGATGATCAGATCCGCCGAGGCCCATTTGGCCAGTTGGTGCTGCACCACGGTCTTGCCTGATCCGAAGGGGCCAGGGACCACGGCAACGCCTCCGTTTGCAATCGGGAAAAGGGTATCGATGACCCGCTGCCCTGTCATCAGCGGCTCGTCGGGCGGCAGTTTCCTGGCATACGGGCGCTCTTTGCGCACAGGCCACTTTTGCATCATTGTCAGGTTCTGGGTGGTTCCGTCCTGGACTTTCACCGTTGCGACCGTTTCCAGAACCGTGAATTCACCCTCCGCGACATGGACGATGTCGCCTTCCACGCCATACGGCACCATAATGCGATGGGAAAACACCATGTTTTCCTGCACGGTCCCAAGGATGTCTCCAGCCTGGACCTTTTCGCCGGGCTTGCAGGCGGGGATGAACGGCCATTTCCGCGTCCTGTCGAGGGAGGGGATTCGGACGCCGCGGGTGATCCGGTCTCCAATCTGCCTGCGCATGGCTTCCAGCGGACGCTGGATGCCGTCGAACATGTTCTCGATGAGGCCCGGCCCGAGTTCAACACTCAGCGGCGCATCCGTCGAGATGACCGGTTCGCCGGGACCAAGTCCCGAAGTTTCCTCGTAAACCTGGATGGATGCCCGGTCTCCGCGGATTTCAAGAATTTCTCCGACAAGGTTCATTTCACTGACGCGGACCACATCGTACATGTTGGCATCCCGCATGCCCTCGGCCACAACAAGCGGACCGGAAACCTTGATGATCCTGCCCTGGCTCAATCGAACCCCTCCTCGCACATTCCCGGCACGTCAATCCTTGATTCTGGTGTAAAAACTCACTTTTGTGAGTTTTTATGCAGGATGTCTCTGACATCCTGCATGTTGAAGGCACATTTTGTGCCTTCAACACACCAAATCACGTGATTCGGTGCCATCCGGCGGCATTTGCCGCCAGATGCATGCAAGTTGCAAAATGCAACTTGCATGAAAAAGTCGAAAATCGACTTTTTGCACGAGAATCAATCCTTGAACAGGATGTCCGCGCCGACTGCCTTCTCCACGCACTGTCTCACTCCGCCCATGCCGATGCCCAGGTTCCCGAGAACCCCGGGGATGGGGATGATGGCCGGAAATCGCTCATTCCTGTATCGCGCGATGGCGGGCGCGATGACAGCCGCCACTTGCTCCGTGACATACACGACAGCGAAATTCCCAGCCGCCAGGCGGTGGAGCAGCGCTTCCGCCGCCTCCGCACCTTCCACGGGAAACACCTCGAACCCGAGCGCCCTGAAACCGAGCACGCTGTCCTTGTCTCCAATGACCCCCACCTTATACATAGGCAACCCTCAGTCTTTCACGGATATCCTCATGGGAAAGCCCGTTGACCTTCCCGGTGAGGATGATGCGCACGTTGCGGATTTCCGTTTCCCTTGCGGCAAGATGGCCCACAATCGCCTCGAGCCCCATGGCCACGTACCGGCCGCTTCGTACAAAGGACATGAGCCTGTCATCCAACTGCTTCTCCAGCCAGGTGATGCCGCGGCCGGCCTTGTAACCCTCCATGCCCGCAATTGCCGCCTCGCCGAACCAAGTGTGGCGGATGGAGGCGAGAAAGGCATCGACCGGCTTGTCGGATGCGTCCCGGAACTTGGCGGCATCCACCTTGCCGCCCGCGAGAAGTGCGCGAAGGAAAAACTCCCGAGTCTCCCCGGTCAGGCGGCCGCGGATGAAGATGCGGATATTCGCCATGTCCGTCATCAGGGCCACCAGATCCGAAAGGTACGGATGGCCGATGCCGCTCGACATCTCATTCATGTGCCGGTAGCAGGCCCGATCGAATACAAGGTCGATGTCCCGTGGATCCGCACGCTTTCCGAATTCCGCCATCGCTTCCGTCAGTGCTTTTCCCATCGTTTCCGGCAGGATGCCGGGGTGATTGTCCACAATGGCCCCTGCCAGCTGCGAGACTGGCAGCATTCCGGGATTCCCCGCCATTCCCGCCACGTCCTGCCCCAGATACAGGGCTTTGAGCATACGCTTGAGGTTCAGGTAATCCTCACGGATGCGGAACACATCCAACACTCCGTGGTCGGGCATCAGATTCGCCAGAAAGGAGTAGACACGCGCCAGCTCTCCGTCCAGCAGCGCTTCCCATCCCTGCGCCGCCGAAGGGTTTCCCTCTCCGAACCGGGCTTCCGCGAGCAGTTTCATGCCGTCGGCCGCGGAAGGGGCCTCCAAAAGCCGCTCAAGACCGGCCGCGTCGAGCAGGTGGACCTCCACGGCCCGCACACGGGCGGTGGCATATGCGTAGTCCTCATCCCTGATCCTTGTCATCCAATGCATCCTTCCATCCTGAAAATGCGCTGTTCGGATAGTGAAAATCAAATAAATCATGAGCGCATTTTCATGGCTTGCTGGTGATTCGCCGCGAAGCATCTATGGTCTACCCCCTGGTCTCATTTGCAAACAACACACCCTGCCGGCAAGGATTCCGGGAGAATGTCAACGGAATTCCCCAAACAGGATTTCCGCCACATGGCGCTCCAGTTTCGGACGAATCCCGGCCATCACCACTTCGAGGGTGCCGTTGATTTCCATCTCTCCCCTGCGAAGCACGAACCCGCCGTGTACAGGCAGTGAATCCGCCGCATACCGGAGCGTGCCGGATAAACCCTCCTGCCGCCGCAGGTTGTCGATCTCTTTCGGGAACCCGCTCCCGAGCCGTTCGCGGTCCGTCATGGAAACCACCAGTTCCGCGTCTCCCTGCCAGATGTTCGACAGAATCATGGCGGAAATCAGGGCCCGATACGACTTTTCGGGCAAATCGGCCACGACCGCGGCCGCCTTGCTGAAAACCTCGTCCACCATCCGCTGCCGGACGGCCAGCGCCTGCTTCCGCATTTCCAGCTGCAGGGTGGCCGCATTCCGCTGTTCATGGGCGATGAAAGCCGCCTCGATGCGCCGGGTGGTTTCCGCTTCAGCCGCGCGTCGCTTTTCCCCCGCCGCCGCCCGGATGGCGTCCGCTTCCTGCCGACCCGCTTCCAATACCGCTTCCGCGGCCGCTGTGGCATCCTGCAGGATTTTCTCCCTGATTCGTTCCGTACCTGTCATGCATGTCTCCCCTGCCGCTCAGATTTTTCCGAGCATGAATATGGAAGTGGCGAAACTGAAAATGGCAAACAGTTCCACGTTGATGGCGTAGATCATGGCTTTGCCGAATTCTTGCGGACGCTTCGCGATGAGGTTGATGCCGGCCGCGGCCACCTTGCCCTGGTAGACGCCGGACAGATAGCCGACGAAACCCACCGGCAACCCGACCATGAACAAGGCCGTACCCTGGTCGATCGTCAGCGCCGGGGTGATCTTGCCCAGGATGAGGATGGTGATGACAAGCCCGTAAATGGACTGCGTGCTGGGCAGCGCCTGCAGGATCATCGTCATCGTGAACTTGCCGGGGTCTTCCGCGACGACGCCCGCCGCCGCCTGGCCGGCGATGCCGACGCCCTTCGAGGAGCCGAGGGCCGCGACGAAGAACGCGATGGCCGCGCCCAGCAGGGCATAGGCCAGCGGGGACAGGAACAGGACATTCACTTGGTTCTGCATCATGATGGTTCATCCTCCTGATTCAAGACAATATACCGTGTGACCGGTCCGAAAGGGTGGAACGGCTTCCCGCCGCCCTCGAGGAACTTTGAGAAGAATTCCAGATACTGGAGCCGGCAGGAATGGACGAATGCGCCCAGCAGGCTCATGGCGAAATTGATCCCGTGACCGACGAGCAGCAGCAGCGTTCCTCCGATCAACCTGGCCGCCAGGCTGTCAAACCCGGTTGCCATGCCCGTGATGAGCCCTCCGAGAATGCCACCGGCCAGGCTCAGGGCCAGCAGCCGCATGTAGGAAAGCACATCGCCGAGGAACCCGATGATGTCGTACAGCCTTGGCAGGCCGCCCAGCATCTTTCCGGCCAGGCTTTTGCTTTTCCGCCCGGCCGTGGCGACCACCAGGACAATGCCCGCAGCCAGGACGTAAAGCCCGATGGCTGAAACCGGTGCGGTTGTGATGGGGTCCAGGCCGGGAACATTGGGCAGGATTGTCATTCCGAATCCAATGAACATGACGTATGGGAACCCGACATCGCAGATGGCATCCAGGTATTGCCTGCGGCGGACAAGGTTGGCGGCCTTCAGGCCCATGCCGGTGAACAGGTGGATGACGCCGAACAGCAGGCACCAGATCATCAGCTTCTCGGTTCCGCCTTCTCCTCCCGGATTGAACCAGACCGCGTGATCGGCAAACGCGGGAATCCCGAGGAAGCCGCCGAACATCATCCCCCAGAACACGCTTGTGGTTCCGCAAAAGAGAACCAGCTTTGCAAAACGCCGTACCGGGGCCTCCATCCTGTACCGCCACAGGGCAAATCCGGACGCTCCGATCAGAATCAGGCCGTAGGCGGCATCGCTCATGATCAGCCCGAAGAATATCGCAAAAAAGGGCATCGTGAGGAAATTCGGATCAATTTCCTTCGGGGACGGTGTTCCATACATGTCCATGACCGGCCGGATTGCTTCCGTCAGCCCGTTGTTGCGCACCAGGACGGGAATCTCGTCTTCTGCGCGGGGCGTCTCCGTCTCGAAATGGCAAATGTATTTCCTTGTCAGAAATGTTTCCAGTTCACCGCACCGATCGGCCGGAACCCAGCCGCGCAGCAGGAATGCCTTGCCGGTGGCCATGAGGTTCCCGGCCGCTTTCAGCCGGTCACGCTCCATGAGCAGGGCATCATGCAAATCCTCAATGCTCCTGCGCGTGCCGGACATCCCTCGGATCGACTCCACCCAGGATTTCTTTGCAATTGAAATCTCTTCCAGTCTGGCCTTGAGCGCAGCGAGGGTGTTGTCCGGGTTGCCTGGCACATCCCTGAAACTCAGCCGGTTCCATCCGGACTCCTTTAAAAGCTCCGCAACAGCCGCATCTACATCCCAATGCCAGATCGCAACGCAGAGCTGCACATCCTGGCCTGCCGCATGCAGGATGACTGTGGCGGTCGGGGCTGTCCGCGCAAAAGAAGCTGTCAAAGCTTCCAGAGGAAAAGTGGACGGCAAGGTGCCCGCCTGCATCCTTGCGAACCGTGTCCCCTCAACCGACAGATCGGCGCCGACACCGGACCATGGCGCAAGAAAATCCATCTTGCCGCGTATCCGGCCCTCTTCCGTCTTGAGGGTATTGAGATCCGCTTCCAATTGGCGAATGGCGGCAGCGCCCTCTATAACGGCAGCCCTGTCTGCCGTCAAATCTCCGAGGTGGCTCGCGCCGATTCCGCGGCGGACAGAGAAGAGCGGCCTTTTCTCCGGGGCGTGCCGTGAAAGGATTTCCAGTGCCTCAACGGTTCCGGCCAACTGCCTTTCCGTTTCCAGGACATCCTTCTGATCATCCGGGCGCCTCAAGGAAGACAGGGGAGAATGGGCAGAAGTCTTCAGCCCGGACCCCGCCGCTGCTTCTTCTTCGGGAAGAACCTCCTCGAGCTGTATCGCCCCAAACCGCATCAGATCCGACAGCATTGCCTTCCGCTCGGAATCGAGGCCATACAGGCGGATGAGGCTCATGTCAATGATGGCCATATTCGCCCGCAATCCCTTCCACAACCAGGGAGACCGCCTCGCCGGACCGTTCCTGCGCCTGTACGCGCATGGCCTCGACCGTGAGGGCGGATGATTCCAGTTGCTTCGAAAGAAGGGTGCCCGCCGTGATCTCCATGTCGGAGACGGCTTCGGAACAACGCCACTCGTCTTCCGACACGCCTGCTTCGATCATTTCCCATGCCTGCAGTCTCGCCTCAAGAATACCTTCCTTGGCCTCCTGGC
>JANYKF010000318.1 GCA_025361665.1 Clostridiaceae bacterium | reverse complement strand
CCACGGGTAAGCTCACGTTCCTTCATCCCATTTACCTGCCGCATTTCCAGCCTGTACTCGGATAGCATTGGACTTCGTTTTGTCCTGCAAACTCGTCCGGCTTAGGTATGCCTTATATGCGGTTTCTGTTCGTCAGGCCAGGACTGTGCCTCCAGCTTCTTTCAGATTCCCCTCACGGTGGACACCCTTGCCTTTGGCTTATGGTTGGGGCTATCACCCTCCATGGCGGACTTTCACCGCCGAGAACGTGCGCATGCCGCGCACACATCCAAAGAACCCGGCCTTGCATCCAATACAAAGCCGGGTTCTTTTCTTGCAGGGGGTTTTATTGTTTTTCTGTCTTTCATCCTATACAGAGGGTGATTTACTGTTTCTCTGTCTTTCGTCCTATACAGAGGGTGATTTATTATTTTTCAGTCTTTTCCGCCTTGACCGCATCGGAAGGAATGGATTTGCCAAGGACTTCCGGCAGCGCCATTCCCGCCATGGCAAACAGATCATTCAGCGGTGGCAGCGATTTCATGAGTCCTGCCGCGAAATTGGCCGTTGAGGAGCCATTCTGTCCCATGCCGTCCCAAACCGTAATCTTGTCGAACTTGAGGTTCTTGATGGCCTCCACCTGGACCTTGACGATGTCTTCGAGCTTGTCTGCGATCATCAGCTTCACAGCCTGATCCGGATTGCCGTTCGTCGCGGCAACCAAGGCTGAAAAGCCGTCAGCCTGTTTCTTCAGCAGCTCCTGAACACCACGGGCTTGCGCTTCCAATCGGGCATAGATGGCATCCGCTTCGCCTCGGGCCTGGCGCCGGGTCATTTCCGCCTGTGCTTCCGCATCGATTTCCACTTTCCGCTTGTCGATTTCCGCCTTGACGATGATGTCGGCTTCCCGGGTGGCCATTTCACGGTTCGCACGGGCTTTTTCAGCCAATTGTTCCGCATCGTAGGCATCCTTCAGGGCATTTGCATTCTGGACCTTCTCAGAGGCCGTCGCACGCCGTGTGGCTTCCGCTTCCCGCTCACGACGCTGCGCATCGGAGTTGGCCACGGTGACCTTGGCGTTGTTTTCGCCTTCGATGGCGGTCGCATTTGCCTTTGTGACACGGATGCGTTCATCCATCTTGGCTTCCGCCTCGCCGATGGCGCCGTCGCGGTTCTTTTCCGCCACGCTTTTCTTCGCGTCGTTGATTGCCTTTGCTGCCGCCTCCTTGCCAAGGGCTTCAATGTAGCCGGATTCGTCCTTGATGTCCGTCACGTTGACGTTGATGAGCCGCAGGCCAATCTTCTTCAGTTCCGTTTCCACATTGCGGGATACGGCCTCCAGGAACTTGTCGCGGTCGGTGTTGATTTCCTCGATGTCCATCGTGGCGACGACCAGCCTCAGCTGTCCGAAGATGATGTCCATGGCAAGGGATTCCACCTCATCCTGTTTCAGGCCAAGCAGTCGTTCCGCCGCGTTCTGCATGATGCCGGATTCGGTGGATATGCCGACCGTGAAGCGCGAAGGCACGTCAATGCGGATATTCTGCTTGGACAATGCGTTCCGCAGATCCACATTGATCGAGATGGGCGTAAGGCTCAGGAATTCATAGCTTTGGAATACGGGCCAGATGAATGCCGCGCCGCCGTGGACACATTTCGAACTCCGCTGTCCGGCGGCATCCTGTCCTACCTTGCCGTAGATGACCATGATTTTGTCTGACGGACATTTCCTGTACCGGGTAAGGAGCGCGACGAGGGTGGTGAATGCAAGGATTGCAATCACAGTGATCAGGATCATCGTTTCAGGTGTCATTCGGATGTCCCTCCCATTCTTTGCTGACCAGCAGCACATTGTTTCCAGACAAACCTACCACGCGGATGCGTGAACCGGTAGGAAGCCTTTCCTTGTCATCGGTGATGGCATCCGCCTCCACGAGCCGTTCCTGCAACGTGATGCTCACCTTGCCCATTCCCGAACGATCCGGTGGAACCGGCAGATAGACCTCTCCCTGCAGACCGATGCTGAACCTGTAATCCAGATTGCCTTGCGCCTGCAGCTTGACGATCGCGTAAAAAGCCAAACCAATCAGGACCATGGCGGTCAGGCCGGCCAGGAAGGCAAAGAGGAAGACCAGCACCGGAATCACCGCATCCATCAGCGCGGCGCCTGTCCAGCCGAATACGGCCAGGAAGGCGATGATGCCGCGAACCGTGAAGAAACGGAAACCGTCCATGCCGTGCTGGACATTGGCATGCGCAGCGTGGCCGTCCAGATGTCCGCCGGACGAACCGACGTCGTGCCCGCCTGTGTCGAAATGTCCGCCTGAGGCATTTGCACCTCCCCCGGCATTACTGTCCGACCCGTCTGCGCCATGATCGCCCAGACCGATGAAGGTCATCACCGACTGGATGAGCAGGATGACAGTCGATGGAACCGCCACCATCAGGAAGAACTGTTTCATCAATGAGAGCGAAGACCACCACTCAGCCACAATCACATCCCCTTTCCACGTATGATGTTCCTGCCAGTTGTTTTTCCGGATTAGCCTTTGCCTTTTCCGGATTAGCCTTTGCCTTTTCCGGATTTGCCTTTTCCAGATTAGCCTTTGCCTTTTCCGGATTAGCCTTTGCCTTTTCCGGATTTGCCTTTGCCTTTTCCGGATTAGCTTTTGCCTTTTCCGGATTTGCCTTTTCCGGATTTGCCTTTGCCTTTTCCGGATTTCCCTGAACTTTTCCCGGATTTCCCCTGTGCTCCCGTCATGCCGTATCTGCCGCCTTGTTTGCTTTCCGGCCGCACACCATCCATACGGGCGGTTCTGTCCCGAGTCTGCGCATGCCGGTTATTTCCCGAGTCCCGCGGTGGCCATTGCCCGGAGTCCGGAGAAGCATTCGCCGGCACGAAATCGAGTTGACGCATTTCGGGGGATGCCTTCGCGACCAGAACCGTCATCGGATCGCCAATCCGCCATACTTTTCCGGTATGTTCCCCCACGAGGGTCAGGTTGCGGTCGTTGAACCCATAATAGTCATCCTGCATGGAAGCGAGACGCACCAGACCCTCCACGGAGTTCGGCAATTCCACGAACAGGCCGAATGCCGCCACGCCGGAAACAATTCCTTCGAACGTCTCCCCCACATGGGCCTGCATGTACTCGGCCTTCTTCATGTCCACGCATTCCCGCTCCGTGGCATCGGCGGCCCGTTCCCGCTCGGAGCAATGTCTTGCCTGGTCCGGGAGGATCTGATTGTAATGGGCTTTTCGCCTCTCGTCCATCCGCCCCTGGAGTGTTTCCTTCATGATGCGGTGAATCAGCAGATCGGGATATCGCCGGATGGGCGAGGTGAAGTGCGAATAATACAGCGCGGCCAGTCCGAAATGCCAGATGTGCTCATGGCTGTATCTTGCCTTCTGCAAGGAACGCAGCATCATCGTTCCCACCGTTTTTTCCTCGGGCTTCCCCTTCACCTGCTGAAGAACCGCCTGCAGGTCGGAAGGATGCACGACGCCGGTCGATGGCAGGACGTAGCCGAAAGTTGCGAGAAAGAGCCGGAGGGTTTCCATTTTATCCGGGTCAGGATCCTCATGAACCCGGTATACGAAGGGAATCCGGATGCTGCTGAAGTGTTCCGAGACGATTTCGTTGCACAGCAGCATGAACTCTTCGATGATATTGGTTGCGACATTGGGTTTTACCCGTTTGATCTCGGTGGGGTGACCTACCCCGTCCACCAGGATTTTTGATTCGTCAAACGAGAAATCGATCGATCCGCGTTCTTTGCGGCGTTCTCCCAAAATGGCTGCCAACCCCCGCATGTCCTGAAACATCGGCAGCAAGGATGCATATTGTTCCCGAAGCTCCGGTTCGTCATCCTCCAGCAAGGCGCGGACAGTGGTATATGTCATCCGTTCCCTGATGAAAAGGACGCTTTCAAAGATCTCGTGGGAAACCACGTCTCCCATACCGTCCACATCCATCACGACGCTGAACGCGAGGCGAGGGGTTTGCGCCGTCAGGCTGCAGAGCCCATTGGACAGGGACTGCGGAAACATGGGAATGACGCGGTCCGGCAGATAAACGCTGGTGCCGCGTTCCAAAGCCTCCCGATCGAGCGCCAAACCTTCTCTGACATAATGGGAGACGTCCGCGATATGGACACCCAGCCGATAAAGACCGTTTGGAATCTTTTCCAGTGAAACGGCGTCATCAAGGTCCCTTGCATCTTCCCCGTCGATGGTAACCATGGGAAGTGCACGCAAATCGCGACGCCCGGCAAAATCCGCTTCCGATGGAACTTCCGGCAACCTGTCCGCTTCCGCCAGCACGGCTTCCGGAAATGCAATGGAAATTCCGTTCTGATACAGCACCGAAAGAATATCGACACCAGGTTCGGTCTCGGCACCCAGAACCACGAGAATGTGGCCTTCCGCCGCCATTTCTCCATCCGGCCAGCGTGTCAGGTTGACGACGACTTTCTGACCTGTTTTTGCATTCATGGCATGGAGCAGGTCAATGTGGACATCCCCCGAGAGCTTTCGTGAATCAGGAGTTACATACCCACCGTTCGCAAGTTCCGTGAATCGGCCCACGACGCGGTGATGGGCACGTTCGACGATTTGGATGACCACACCTTCACGTCTGCGGCCATCCTGGGATGAACCACTTGCCTTTGCCATGACGGTGTCTCCGTCCATGGCTCCCTTGCTGTCTTTCGGCCCGATATAGATGTCATGGCCACCCTCGTCGATGACGAATCCGAAGCCGCGGGCATTGCCCT
>JANYKF010000314.1 GCA_025361665.1 Clostridiaceae bacterium | reverse complement strand
TGCAAATCACAACAAGATTATAGCATAATCATGTCACTTTGACAATCTGGAATGAACACGAAACGCGGGAAGAACATGAAACACGGAACGAACATGAAACACGGGAAGAACACGAATCGCGGGAAGAACACGAATCGCGGGAAGAACATGAAACACGGAACGAACATGAAATGAGTGAAGAGGAACATCAGGAGAAAAAATGAGCATCATCAGGGTGAATGGCTTATCAAAGGAATATGGCGATCGGGTGATTTTCCGGGATGTCAGCCTCAGGTTGGACGAAGGGGAACGCCTGGGCCTTGTCGGATACAACGGGACCGGGAAAACAACCCTGTTCCGCATGATCCTCGGAGAAGAAAAACCGGATGCGGGCACGGTCGAAGTCGATGATGGCATTGTCCTCGGTTATTTTTCGCAGTTCTCCTCCCTGGACAGTGAAAAGACGATTCTCACCATCCTTTCCGGCATGTTTGAGCACATTCACGGCATGGAGCGCGAATTGGCGGATATCGCGACGCGGTTTGAATCGGTGGGCGAATCGGAGATGGCTTCCCTATTGGATCGCCAGACGCATCTCTTTGAAGAGATGGACCGTCTTGAAGGGTGGGACGTGTCGGTGAAAATCGACACGGTTCTCTCAAAACTCGGGTTCGATGAAGAGATGCGAAACCGCTCGCTGCACCAGTTGTCCGGAGGCTGGAAAAACCGCGCGGCACTCAGCAAGCTCTTGCTGGAGGACCCCGATGTCCTGCTGCTGGATGAGCCTACGAACTACCTTGACCTGGAGGGTGTAGCCTGGCTGGAACGCTGGTTCGGCAAGTTCAAGGGCGCCATCATCGTCATCAGCCATGATCGGCACTTTTTGGATCGTATCGTCAAAAAAGTGGTGGAGATAGAAAATCATAAACTATTTGGGTACGAGGGCGGTTACAGTCAGTATGTCCTGAAGCGGAAACTGCGCGCGAAGGATATCGCCCAGCAATTCCTGCACGAAGAGGAACTGGTGATCTTTGAGGAAGAAGCGGTCAGGGAGCGGAAGCAAGTGGCGGGGAAGCAATTGGGACGCCGGTTGGCCGACCTCAAAAAGCGGCAGATACCCCGGCCGGTGGATCAGATTTTCACCAGCATGTACGACAGCCTCAATGCACCGGACAGCACCTTGATGGTGACGGATCTTTCAAAGTCGTATGACGGCCGCACCGTTTTTTCGGACCTGTCTTTCGAACTGCGGGCGGGAGATCGCCTTCTGGTGCTGGGGGCGAACGGGTGCGGCAAATCGACGCTCCTGAATGTCCTGACCGGCGAAAAACCGGATGCGGGCCTTGTAAAATGGCCAGGCAAGGGATTTTCAAGTTTCGTACAGGTTTGGAGCGAGATGGACCGCGAAGACACGGTGGTCCACATCGTGAATGTGGCGCCCCTTGCTTACAGGAGCCAGCGCAAGATCGTGGGGCGTTTTCTTGAAATGCTGCAGTTTTCAGAGAAGGACCAGATGCAGAAAATCGGCTTGTTGTCGGGCGGACAGCAGGCCCGTGTCGCGCTGGCGCTCTGCCTTCTTTCCGGAGCGCATACCGTGGTGCTGGATGAACCGACGAACCATCTGGATCTTCCCTCCATCCAAGTGATGGAGCAGGCCTTGTATCACTTCCCCGGAGCCGTGATGGCTGTCAGCCATGACCGTTTTTTCATCGAGAAGATAGCCACGCGCATGCTCATTTTCAGGTCGGATGGAACACTCAGCTGGAACATGGACGATTGGGATACGCTGGAGGATTAGGCTCGGAGGATATTGCATGAAAATCGTAGTGCTGGACGGATATGCGGCGAATCCCGGAGATGTCTCCTGGGAAGGGCTGAAGGGTTTGGGAGACTTTACGGTTCATGATCGCACGCCCGTGAACCTCATTCCGGAGCGGATTGGCGCTGCGGAAATCATACTGACCAACAAAACGCCAGTCACAAGGGATACGATGGCACTCAAGCCCCGGTTGCGATACATCGGCGTGCTGGCAACCGGATACAATGTGGTGGACATGGCCGCGGCCAGTGAATTCGGGATTACGGTGACCAATGTTCCGGATTACAGCACACCTTCCGTGGCCCAGCACGTCTTCGCGCTTTTGCTGGAACTATGCAGCCAAGTGGGTGCCCACAGCCAGGCCGTGAAAAACGGAGATTGGGTAAACAGTATGGATTTCTGCTTCTGGCATCATCCCCTGAAGGAACTGTCCGGCAAAACAATCGGCATCATCGGGTACGGACGCATCGGGAAATCCGTGGCGAAAATCGCGGAAGCCTTTGGCATGAAAGTCATCACAGCCAGCAGCCGTGGTCTTGATACGCCTGAACTTGATGCGCTATATCGAAATTCCGACATCGTCAGCCTGCATTGTCCGCTCACGGAAAAAAACGCGGGGATGATCAACCGCCATGCCATTTTCAAAATGAAAGACGGCGCGTTCCTCATCAATACAGCGCGCGGAGGATTGCTGAACGAGGCTGATGTCGCGGAGGCGCTCCACTCCGGGAAACTGTGCGCAGTGGCCCTTGACGTGCTTTCCACCGAGCCTCCGAAAGCGGAAAACCCGTTGCTGTCAGCACCCCGATGCATCATCACTCCACATATCGCCTGGGCTGCCATCGAGGCTCGCAGAAGGTTGATGCGGATTGCCACGGATAACGTCTCCGCATTCTTGAACGGAAATCCGGTC
>JANYKF010000307.1 GCA_025361665.1 Clostridiaceae bacterium | reverse complement strand
TGCAAATCCACAAATACGGCATGCCGCCTCATGGTGGATTTGGGACGAGCTTGGAACGGTTGACCATGAAACTGCTTGATTTGCCGAATATACGCCAGACATCCCTATATCCAAGAGATATCACTCGGGTGACACCATAATTCTTACCCGATGAGGATATCCCGTGATCTTTCCAGAAACTACAGGATGTGCCAGCATGATTTCCATACCTTCACACCATGTCTTCCAGCGACTTGAACTGGACTTCGCACAACTGGCGATACAATCCGTTTCTTGCCAGAAGTTCTTCATGCGAGCCGGATTCGGAGACCAGTCCATCCTCGATGACCAGGATGCGATCGGCCCGCTTCACCGTTGACAGCCTGTGGGCGATGACGATGATGGTGCGGCTGCCGGCCAGTTCCTGGATGGCCTGCTGGATTTTCGCCTCGGTTTCCACATCCACGGAGGCGGTGGCTTCGTCTAGAATCAGGATCGGAGTGTCGCGCAGAACGGCCCGGGCAATGGAAAGCCGCTGTTTTTGCCCTCCGGAGAGTTTCACGCCGCGTTCACCAATGGCGGTATCGTAGCCTTCCGGCAATACGGTGATGAAATCGTCGGCCCTGGCAATGCGCGCTGCCTTTTCGATGTCCTCCCGGGTGGCCGATTTGCTGCCGTATGCGATGTTTTCCGCCACCGTACCATTGAACAGGAAAATATCCTGCAGCACAATGCTGATCTGATTGCGCAACGAGGCCAGCGACAGGTTCCGGATATCATGGTCATCCAGCCGGATGGCACCGTCCACCGGATCGTAGAACCGCGCGACCAGGCTGATGATGGTCGTCTTCCCGACACCGGTCGGACCCACGAGGGCAATCATCTCGCCGGGAGCCGCCTTGAAGCTGACATCCCGAAGCACGGGGGCGGTTGGAATGTAGTGGAACTTCACGTGGTCAAAGGTGATTTCCCCGCTGACACGCGTCACGTTCATGGATTCAGGGCTGTCCTGGATGTCCGGTTCCGTGTCCAGCACTTCAAACACGCGGTCTGCACCCGCCATGGACATCTGCAGATCTTCCGTGACGCGGGCCAAAGAGGAGATGGGCTGGTAAAACAGGCTCAGATACAGCAGGAACCCAACAATGTCGGAAACGGAGATGCGGCCCTGCAAGGCGAGCCAGCCGCCGAAGCCGACCACGATGACGGTTCCCATGGAGGAAACGGCCTCGACACTGGGATGGAATACCGCACTGAGCCGGAGTGCCCGCAATATGGCGGATGCATAGGAGTCTGCCCTTTTCTTCACCCGTTTCTTTTCTATCGATTGCTGGTTGAAAACCTGAATTTCCTTCATGCCGGAGATATTGTCCTGCAGGGTGGAATTCAGTTCTGCGAGCGTTTTCTGGGCTTCGCTGAAATTCGGGCGGATTTTGTGGGAGAAGATCCACCCGCCCACGACCAGGAACGGAACGGGAATCAGGGTGAGCAGCGCCAGCGTCGTATTCATGCTGAACAGGATGATGGTCACGCCGGCGAGAATGAGCACATTTGTGACCATATCCGGAACGGAGTGCGCAATCAGAGCCTCGAAAGTGGCTGTGTCGTTTGTGGTTCGCGACATCAGCTGGCCGGTCTGCTTGTCCTGGTAATAACGCAGAGAGAGTTTCTGCAGATGACCGTACACGACGGCTCTCATGTCCGCGACCAGGCTCCAGGCAGCCTTGTGGCTCAGGTAATTGTTGAGGTATCGGAACAGGATTTTCACGATATTCGTGACCAGCAGGATCCCGGAAAGCGTCAGAATTTGCTGCATGGCGGTACTGTCCAGCGTGGTGGTCAGGATGGCGACAAGGTCCTTGATCAGCCAGGGCCCCAGAAGGTTCAGGCCGGTGATGGCCAAAAGGCTGAGGCCGGAGATGATCAGCAGTCCCCAATACGGGCGGGCATATTTGACCAGGCGCACGAGATTTTTCATACGGATGCATTCCCTCCAGAAATGAAATAGTGGCATGTCCTTTGCAAGGTGCAAGATTCAAAAAGTGACCAGCGAAGTCACCGGCAGGCCGCTTAACCGGGAACGCCCGTTCAGGAATGACAATTCAATGAAATAAAGGATGCCGGCAATCACACCATCCAATTGCTGCACGAGGCGGATATTGGCCTCCGTGGTGCCGCCCGTCGCGAGAAGGTCATCCACGATCAGTACCCGCTGTCCGGGTCTGATGGCGTCCCTGTGCATTTCCAGCACATCGGTGCCATATTCGAGCGCATATTCGACGCGGATGGTTTCAGCAGGCAGCTTGCCTTTCTTCCGGATCGGCACGAAGCCCTTGCCGTATTGATAGGCCAAGGGCATCCCGAAGATGAACCCCCGCGATTCCGGTCCGACGATCAAGTCGAAGTCGCTGAATTCCTGCAGTTTTTCACCCATCGCGTCCAGACAGAACTTCAGCGCTGCGGGATCCTGGAGAACCGTCGTGATATCAATGAAATCAATCCCCGGCCTCGGAAAATCCGGCACATGCCGGAGTATCTTTTTCAAGTCCATCTGGTTATGTCCTTTCAGGCCAATGCGATGGCGGTCTCATTCAGGCCAATGCCAGGGGACATGTCTTTCAGGCCAAGGCAAGGGCGATTTCCATCATGGAGGTGAAGGTGTTCTGACGTTCTTCCGCCGTGGTGAGTTCGTGTGTAACCAGCGAATCCGAAATGGTGAGGATGCACAAAGCATTCGTGCCGCTGCGGGCTGCGTTCAGATAAAGCGCGGCAGCCTCCATTTCCACGGCCATGACGCCCATGTTCGCCCACTTTTTCCAGCTGTCCGCATCTTCATCGTAAAACGTGTCCGAGGAGAGGATATTGCCCACATGTACCGGAATTGATTTTTCATGTGCAACGGTTACCGCCTTTTGCAGCAGTGTCCAGGAACAGATGGGGGCGATGGGTCCGGGCAGTCCGAATTGCGCTGCATAGTTCGAATTGGTGGAGGCACCCATGCCGATGACGATGTCCCGGACATGGATATCCGGCTGCAGCGAACCGGCTGAACCGACGCGGATGAGATTCTTCACGCCATATTCGTGAATGAGTTCCCATGAATAGATGCCGATGGAGGGCATGCCCATGCCGGTTCCCATCACGGAAATGCGGCGACCTTCGTATTCACCGGTATATCCGAGGATATTTCTGGTTTCATTGAAACAGGATACATTCGTGAGGAATGTATCCGCGATGAACCTGGCCCTGAGTGGATCGCCAGGCAGCAGGATGGTTTCGGCGACCTGATCCCTGGAATTTGCCTGAATGTGCGGTGTCGGTATCATTCGTTTGTCCTTTCCATGCTGCGACGGTGTCCTGGAAACATGATGGCGCCTGGATTACCGTCCTGTTCTCCATGGAGCCATTGACATCCGAAAAACCTTTTGCACCCATAACGGCGTGACTGTCAGGAAAGCTGGAAGAGCTCGATGGATTCGCCGTCCAGTCCGTTGAAGAACGTGATGCGGACAGGCAGGGGCGGGTTGCTGGGAATCACGATGTCCTTTGGCTCCATCGTCACGGTCAGACCAGCTGCGCGAACACCCGCCAGCACATCATCCAGCCGGGAGGTATGGAGTGCGACGTGAAAGAAGCCATTTCCCTGGTTTTCTCCGGTTCCTCCGGCAAAAACCTCAAAACACGCACCATCGCCTGTATCCAGCATAATCCCGCGTCCATCGCCTTCTCCCCAGGCCATGATTTCCTCGCAGCCCAGCACCTTCTTGTACATCGCCACGGTTGCTTCGAAGTCTCTCACCTTGATGGCCACATGATGGAAGCCCCCGCCCCCGAGTACCTTGTTTGTTCCCATGATTGATCTCCTCCGCTTTCTGATTCAATTCTTTTTTGAACTCAGCCGTTTGCCTCGGCGTGGATCTTTTTCAGGACAGCCAGCGCCAAAGGCGCCTCGACTGCAAGGTTCTTCACATTTCCTTCAATGCTGACACGCTCATCATACCCGATGCGGCGGAGCATTTCAAAGAAAGCTGTATATAGATCTTCCCGCGCATCGACCGGAAATACCCGGTCATGGCTGTTGGCGATGTGAACGTGGCGCAGCAGGCCTTCCGCTTCCGACAAGGCGGTGATGGGCTCGCTGTCCATCCGCATGTGGTAGAAATCGGCTAGCAGCATGATATTCGGATGATGGAGCGCCCGAACGATCGCAGCGCCTTCCGACAGGGAATTGATGAAATCCGTTTCGCGCACATTCAATGGTTCCACGGCGCCGACAAGGCCCTGCCTGGCCGCTTCGTCGCCGATGATGGACAGAACTTCCGAAAACTGTTTGGCGACCATATCTCGGGTATATCCTTCGGGCATGCGCCGTGAACCGCCGTTCCCAACGACGGTGACTCTGCCTCCGAGCTGTGATGCACGCGACATCGCCACGCGGACATAGGAGCGGATGGCGTCCTGATTTGCGTTTGGCCCGACTATGCGCATGCTCCAGGGGAAAAAGCCATTGAAAGCTTCCACTTTGATGCGGGATGCCTTCACTTTTTGCAGCAGGGAGGCAAATTCGCCATCAGGAAGCGCGGTTACCAGATTCAAGGTCAGTTCGATGTAATCGAAACCGGCCTGCTCCACAATGCCAAGATTTTCAGGAGTGGTGCAGATGCCGAAACGCATGAGAAAACCTCCTTTGCGGTATCCAATGCCTTGAGGGTCCATGTCGTCCGCAACAGTTCCCATTATATCCCGATTGCGTTGTACCGGCAATCCCCAGACTCCGTTCTTCTCCATCCATCCTGCATAAATACTCACAAAAGTGAGTTTTTACACCAGAATCAATTATGAATGTTGTTTGATGCATCCGCCTGACGTATGATGATGCAAGGCAAGCCCGACAAACATGGCAGGAGGTATGAAGATGAAAGACGGGAAGGGTAAGGGCGAATGGACGAAACATCCGGGAGGGCCGGTGCTTGGGGGCCCCAACATGGGTACTTGCTTTGATGTGTTTGCCTTGACGGAGGAAGAGGGGTACCGCTTGTATTTTTCCTGGCGGCCGCGAAAATCACTCGCCGTGGTCATGGGGACAGACGGCGTGGATTGGTCGCAAGCGCAGATCATTCTGCAGCCCAAACCGGAAACGGGATGGGAAGACGACTTGAACCGGAATGCGGTTGTGAAGCGTGATGGCTTTTATCACATGTGGTACTGCGGGCAGGCTCGCGGATATACGAAAGTCGGATACGCCACAAGCCCCGATGGCATCCATTGGACCAGGTTCTGCGATGAACCCGTCATGATCCCCGAGTATCCGTGGGAGGGGCGCTCCATCATGTGTCCTCATGTCATGTGGGATGAAGAAGCGCAGGTTTACAAGATGTGGTATTCGGGAGGCGAAACGTATGAACCGGATGCCATCGGCTATGCGGTCAGCAAGGATGGCATCAGCTGGAAAAAGCATCCTGCCAATCCGATATTCACGCCGGAAACATCCATGCCTTGGGAGCAGTACAAGGTCACGGCCTGCCAGGTCGACAAGCGTGACGGGTGGTATGTCATGTTTTACCTTGGCTTTGAGGACGTGAATACGGCTCGCATCTGCATGGCACGCTCACTTGACGGCATCACCCGATGGCAGCGGCATCCAAAAAACCCGATCATATCGCCGACACCCGGAACTTGGGATGCGGATGCATGCTATAAACCATTTGCTGTTTGGAATGAAGCCCAGGGCAAATGGCTGCTCTGGTACAATGGCCGAAGCGGCTCACCCGAATATGTCGGCTTGGCGACTCATGAAGGTTACGATCTCGGGTTTGACGGGTGACTTTGTTTCGACAAGCCGATATCAGTTCATCCGTTGCAAGTGGTGATATTTTGATGAGGCTGGCCACGGATTGAGAACAACCTTGAACTGTTATCTCTACGCCAATATGCGCGCGATTGCCGCCATAGCGGAAAAGGCCGGAAGGATGGACCTGAACGAGACCTTCATCGGAAAATCCGAAATGATCAAACAGCTGATTCGGGAGCGCCTATGGGATGATAAAGAGGGCTTTTACCGCTGTGTACCCTTGAAGAACCGGCTGGCACATGTGGACAACTGGTCTTTTGACAAGATGGATCCTGCCTTTGTTGCCAAAGAATTGTGGGGCTTCATCCCCTGGTATTTCAACATTCCCGGTAACTATTCAGCATGATTTTACGTCATTTGAGCAACATAAACAAGCCGCCTGGCGGCAGCCGCACTTTGACATATGAATATTGGTTATTGTGTTTGCGATGCAAATAATGGTGCCTTGTTGGTGGCCATCAAAAGTGCTT
>JANYKF010000283.1 GCA_025361665.1 Clostridiaceae bacterium | reverse complement strand
TGCCGCTGCAGGTGATATTCGCCGGCAAGGCCCATCCGGCCGACAGACCCGCCCACGAAGTCATCAAGAACATCAACGACATCGCGCACCGGGAGGGTTTCCGGGGCAAGGTGTTCCTGGTGGAGAATTACAACATGACTTTGGCCCGAAACCTGGTCCAGGGGGTCGACGTGTGGATGAACAACCCGAGGCGCCCCCTCGAGGCCAGCGGCACAAGCGGACAGAAGGTCTGCATCAACGGCGTGCTGAACTTCAGCGTCCTCGACGGCTGGTGGTGTGAAGGCCACAACGGGAAGAACGGCTGGGTCATCGGAGACGACACCCCTTACGACAATGAACAGCATCAGGACGATGCCGACAGCAAATCCATCTATGAAACGCTGGAAAAGGAGATCCTTCCACTCTACTATACCCGAAATGCATCCGGCGTCCCGAATGGATGGGTGAAGGCGATGAAGGAGTCCATCCGGTCCCTGACGCCTGTATACAGCACCCACCGCATGGTCCAGGATTACGTGGAAATGATGTACGTACCCTGCATCCGCCGCATCCGTGACATCGTCGCGGGAAACTACGCCTTCGTCCGCCAGTTCGCATCCTGGAAGCAGAACTTGTTCCGCTTGTGGCCCCAGGTCCGCATCATCGCGGATCGCGACATTCACGGGCTCTCCGAATACAGTTCCCGTTCCGGCGAGGAAATTGTGCTTGCGGTCACGGTTCAGCTGGGTTCCCTGAAACCGGAGGATGTCCAGGTGGAAATCTATTACGGACTTTCCGGCAGTGACGGCATCCAGTCCGGATGCGCCGTTCCCATGCAGATGTTCCGGCAGGCAGACGCTTCTACCTACGAATACAGAGGCCGGCTGAGCATTGACGACGGGGGTGAATATGCCTATTCCTTCCGTGTCGTCCCAAGCAACCCCGGTTTGTTCAACAAGGCAGACCTTCCCCTGATTCGCTGGGCTACGGTTTGAGACAAGGTTCTGTCATTGACAGGAACTGACAGCGTGGTACAATGGAATCATATTTCCGGAAAGGTTTTAACCCTTGGGGTCACCCTTGCGTCTACAGGGCAGACGGACGGAGAAGAGGACATCACCATGAATCGCGGCATCCGTTTTTCTCTCACTCAGACCACTCAGGCAGCACGGGTCGTGCTGTCTGTTTTGTTGTTGCTCGCATTGATTTTCTCCGGCCCCGCTTCCGTTCTTCCCAGCCTTGCGGCAGAGGAAGTTCCGCTGGTGGTCAACGGGGTTTCCGCCATGGTCGTCGACGCGCAGCGCGGCCAGGTCCTCTATGAGAAGCAGCAGACCGAACGGCTTCATGTCGGCATCACATCGAAGCTGATGACCGTGCTGCTGGCGCTGGAAAACTCGAAAACCGGTGCGCTGATCACGGCCAGCAGCGAGGCCGCGGATGTGGAGGGCGCATCGCTCAATCTCCGTATCGGGGGAAAATACGTCATGGAAAACCTTGCCTATGCCGCGATGCTGGCCGGATCGAATGATGCCGCCATCGCGCTGGCGGAGTACGTGGGCGGAACCACCGTTGATTTTGTCGGAAAGATGAACGCAATGGCCGAGAAGTTGGGCATGCGCAACACCCGGTTCATGAATCCGACAGGCAGGAATGACGATGGCCAGTACACCACGGCGGAGGATTTGTCGGTGTTCATGCGCTATGCGCTGACGAACGCCGATTTTTCCCGAATTTTCGGCACCCAGGCCAAACCATGGTACGATGACCGGAAAACCACCCTCATGACCAACCGAAATGCCATGTTCTGGAGTTACGACGGGACGGACGGCGGGATATCGGGCAGCAGCGAGCCTTCCCTGGAAAGCCTTGTCACAACGGCTACGCGCAACAACATGCGCCTGATCTGCATCGTTCTGGATGTTCCGACGGCCAGCAGGAGCACAGACTGCACCACCCTGCTCAACAACGGTTTCGCCAATTACCGGTACGGAACCCTGGTTGCGGCGGGACAGACGCTCAAATCCGTCACAATCGCCAACCAGAGCCTGAACCTGTTGGCGAAAACCGACGCATACTATGTTTATCCCGTTGGTCAGAATTTCGTGAAAGACCTGACCATTACAGTCGACGAAGCAAAACTGAAGCCCCCGGTCCTGAAAAGCACGTCCGTCGGCAAGGCTGTCTTCACGCTCGCGGACAAGACCATCATCGAAGTGGAACTGGTTCCGGAAAACGATGTCCTTCCGAAGCAGACCCGATGGGAACTGCTGCTGGAACGCCTGCTGGACAACCGTGAAATCCTCCTGCTGATTGGCTTCCTGGTGGTTGTCGAATTGATCTGGGTGTTATGGCAGGTTGCCATGCGCATCCGCCGCAGCGTTGGCAGAAAAAGGCACCCACCCGTATAGGGAGGATGCCGTTGGATCAGCGGCTTTTGTTCTGCATGGAAAGGAATGCCAGGATGAAATCGTCCAGCGCGCCATCCATGACCGCGTTGACGTTGCCGTTTTCGTGATTGGTCCGGTGATCTTTCACCAGTGTATATGGACAAAAAACATAAGAACGGATTTGGCTGCCCCATGCGATGTCCAGCTGGTCTCCCTGAATCTGGTTCAGCTTTTCCTGCTTTTCCCGCTCCTGCAGCTCCAGCAGTTTGGCCTTCAGCATCTTCATGGCCATGTCCCGGTTCTGGAACTGCGACCGCTCGTTCTGGCAGGCCACGATGATGCCGGTTGGCAGGTGCGTGATGCGCACAGCCGAGGAGGTCTTGTTGACGTGCTGCCCACCGGCGCCGCTGGCCCGGTACACATCCGTCTTCAGGTCTTCGGGGTTGATTTCGATTTTCACCGAGTCGTCCAGTTCTGGCATGACATCCATGGAGGCGAAGGAGGTATGCCTCCGTCCCGACGAATCGAACGGCGAGATGCGCACCAGGCGGTGAACACCTTTTTCAGAACGCAAGAAGCCATATGCATTCTCTCCGACGACTTCCACCGTGACACTCTTGATGCCGGCCTCTTCCCCGTCGAGCATGTCCAACACACGGGTTTCGAAACCGCTTGCCTCCGCCCAGCGCACAAACATGCGCAGCAGCATCTGGACCCAGTCCATCGCTTCTGTGCCGCCAGCCCCTGCGTGCAGGGTGATGATGGCATTGTTCTGATCATACTCGCCCGTCAGCAAAGTGGACAGGAACATCTTTTCATACCGCTGCCTGTCAAGCGCCAGCTGGGAGGCCACCTCCGCCAGTATCGAATCGTCCTGTTCATCCATGCCCAGTTCAGCCAATGTGATGAGGTCTTCACAGGAATGCTGCAGTTTCAAAAAGGATTCCTGACGCGCGCGCAGCGATTTTGTGCGCTGCAGTATTTTCTGGGAATTCTCCGCGTCGTTCCAGAATTCCGGTTCGCTGGCCTTTGCTTCCAGCTCTTCCAGTTCCATCTCCAAGCCCGGGAGGTTAAAGTGAATCCCCCAATTCCCGGATGCTTTTTTCCAGTTCTTTCAAATCAAGTCGTGCCTGTTCGAGTAAAACCAGACTCACGTTTCATCAGTCCTTTCAGTGGGGAAATGCGTGCACGGAAAAACCGCCAACCCGTTCATTATACATGCCACAGGCTGTTCACACAAGCCGGGGCAGACTCCAGACCCTATGGGACAATGGGAAGAACTCCACGGGGCGACCCTATGAGTCTATAGGGACGGACTCGCCTGAAAGCAGCGCATATGCCGCCTCAGCCATCTGGTAAACCTTTCTGAACGGAAGACCTGTCTTCAAGGCGACTTCCCTCACGCTTTCATATTCGGGTGCGGCTTTGCCGATGTCTTTCCAACTGCAAACCTTGACCAATACGGGATGATCCGCCACGACGACAGTCAGGTGCACGCGGTTCATGATGGTGCGCGCGGCAGAGATCCTGCGGATGCCGATGGTGCTGCTTTCCTTGAAAATCAGGGACTCCATGAGAGAAACCGCTTCGCGTGCCGCCAGCACGGTGAGCAGCATCCCGGGCCTGTTCTTTTTCATGAAGACTGGTGTATAGAAGGCATCGCGCGCACCGGCCTCCAGCAATAGCGCCATCAGGTATCCTGCGGCTTCACCCGTCATGTCATCCAGATTCGCCTCTAGAATCACGATCTGATCCGATTCACCAGATGACTTGGAAATTGAACCGGGTGCATCCGTTTCCCCGAAAGACCATGAACCTGACTCTCCTGCATCCGATTCCCCAAGCATCATGCGGAGGATGTTCGGGGAGTCGAAATCCTTCGTTCCGACCCCATACCCGATCGATGACACAGTCATAGGCGGCATCAATCCGAATGATTGGACAAATTCCGCCAGAATGGCCGCTCCCGTAGGCGTGGTCCGTTCACCGGGACTGCCCTTCGCGTACATCGGGACATGGGCGGCCGAGAGAATGGCGGCCGTCGCGGGGGCGGGAACCGGCAGCAGGCCGTGCGCACAGCGGACAAATCCACTTCCCGTGTTCACGGGGGATGCGGTGACCCGGTCCGGTTTCAGCCAGTGGAAACAGACGGCGGCTCCCACAATATCCACGATGGAGTCCACGGCGCCGACTTCATGGAAACCCACCTCGCCGGCCGGTTTCCCGTGGATGTGCCCTTCCGCGTCCGCTATCCGTTGGAAAATGCTGGTTGCAAGCGACTTTTCACCCTCCAGCAAAGCACTTTCCGCAATCATGCCCCGAATGTCGTTCCAGTTCCGGTGAACATGCGCTCCAGAGGATTCATGACCCGCAACGGCAGTGTGCTGCTGTGCAAGGCGCCCGTGATCCGCGTGAGCATGCCCGGGATGGCTGTGCCCGGCATGTTCGGAGCCGGAATGATCGTGCTCCTGGTGGCTGTGCCCGGCATGTTCGGAGCCGGAATGATCGTGCTCCTGGTGGCTGTGCCCGGCATGTTCGGAACCGGAATGATCGTGCTCC
>JANYKF010000259.1 GCA_025361665.1 Clostridiaceae bacterium | reverse complement strand
CAGTGAGAATGGCACGAATCTCCCGCATTTTCCCTTTATTTTTTGTTGCGACAATCATGCGCTCCATTTGTTCCGATATTCCTTTTCATTTCAATTTGATGCCGATGAAACAGACACATCCGGATTTATCCTTGCCCATGTCCGCTCTCATCACATCCGGATTTATCCTTGCCCATGTCCGCTCTCATCACAACCGGATTCATCATTGCCCATGTCCGCTCTCATTACATCCGGATTTATCCTTGCCCATGTCCGCTCAATTCATCGATGCCAGGATCTTCACGATTCCATCCGCGATGGCTGTCGCCGCAGTTTGCCGATAGGCATCGGTCCTGATGGCCTGCATATCCTGCGGATTGGACATGCATCCGCTTTCCGTGATGATGGCCGGCATCTTCGTCTTTCTCAGCACGACCATGCCGCTGCTGGATTTCATTCCCAGGCTTCCCATTCCGATCGCAGGGACAAGTGTCTGCTGCATCAGATCCGCATACCGCTTTCCATTCACGCTTGACGCATAATACAGGGTCATGGTGCCGCGTGTGACCGGATCCGGCATGGAATTCTGATGAATGCTGACAAAAAGGGAGGCATTGGCATTGTTGGCGATATTGCAGCGTTCTTCCAGACCCACGAAAACATCCGTGGAACGGACAAGCAAAACCTTGACGCCGCGCTGTTTCAGGATTGCTTCCGTCCGCAGGGTGATGTCGAGATTCACGGTGGATTCATATACCCCTTCATAGACGGTTCCCGGATCCATGCCTCCGTGACCCGCATCCAGCACCACGAGCCGAGGTGCACCGTTCGGAACGGGAACTGGCGCTTCTGCAATACTCTTTCGAATGGTCAATGCATTTCCATCCGGCTCTTCCACAAGGCGGAACTGCGTGTCCCCATTGCGTTTGGCAATGCTCAGAAAGCTGCTCTGACCGGTCGTGAGCGTGGTAAAGCCTTTGGTGAGCGTGTCGTTCGTGCTGGCGACGCCGTTGCCCAAACTGATGACGGATGTCGGGAACATGAACGTGAAGGCTGCAAGCTGAAAATCATCGTCCACCACAATCTGGTCGATGGCAGCCCGATACCGGGACACGATGTCCTGGCCCGTGATGCGCAGCACGAGATCCGCATCATCTCCGCCCTCGACATTCGTGATGTCCAGCGGAATGAATCGCACAACCAGTTTCCCTGCGGTTTCCACAATGCTCCAGTCAACTGGTACGCCGGTGGAGACAACCAGTTTGACCCGTCCACCAGCAGAAGTGCCGGATACATCCTTGACCAGAATGGAACCGATGTTCAGTGAAGTTGCCATGGCTACGCCGGGCAGATCAATGATGATGTTTCTGCCCATGCGGTACACACGCGAAAGGGATACATCCGCTGATGTTACGGTGACCGTATCCATTGTGGCGGAAACCTGGACAGGCAGCGTGCGCGACGCACTCCTGCCGATGGAAGTGTTTGCATTGAAGGCGGGGGTAGCGGCCGAGCCGGTTGAATTGGCCGTCCCTCCCCCCGTGGCAGTACCCAATACCGCAACCGTGCCACCCGGTGAAAGGATCCCGCCTGTTCCGGTTGTGCCGCCTGCTCCGGTCGTGACCCCTGTTCCGGTCATGACCCCTTTTCCGGTCGTGACCCCTGAGGCAGCTGCGTCGCCGGAAGGGGATGTTCCTTTAGTACTGCCCATCCCGACTGCTATCGAGGATGAAACGTTCGATGCCGCATTCCCAGCCATGGAACCGCTGGATTTGATGCGGAGAATGGTGTGCGCGCCCGCGTTTTCCATGGTGTAGGCCAAAGCTGTTTTGCCGGAAAGCCGGATGGTGGTCGATTGCCGCAGTTCGTTTTTGGAAATCAAAGCCCCGTACAGGACATCATTTCCGGGCATCACGCCTGCAACATAACGAGGATCCAAGCCACTGAGCGTAATCTGAAGCGTTTTTTCCAGAACGCGGTTTTCCACTTTGGCCGCACCTTGCGCCGAAAGCGCGGTGATATCCGTATTCTCGATCTTCAACACGCAGGTATCGCCCGTCATCGTCCATGAGAGCGGACCTTTTGTAGCCGTGTTGGGGGTGATGGCGACCGGTACCGGCGTCGGCGCTGATGCGGCTAGAGGGGCTGCCGGTTTGGGAGACGGTGTCGGCGCTGAAACGGCTAGAGGCTTTGGGGTCGGCGCTGATGCGGCTGCGGGTTTTGGAGTCGCAACCGCTGCAGGAGAAGGTTTGACAGTACCGGAAACGGTTCCCCCATTCAATGCGACATCCACGCTATCCGCCGATACGTTGATTGCGAATGTCGGCTTTTCAGAAATATCGACAACGAATCTGGAGCGGATGGCGTCGAACTGGGAATACCGCACTTGCAGAACATTTCCTTTGTTGACGACCAGAACGCCGGGCGTATCGATATTCGTATTCTTCAAATCGAC
>JANYKF010000252.1 GCA_025361665.1 Clostridiaceae bacterium | reverse complement strand
CATCCGGCGGCAAATGCCGCCAGATGGCACCGAATCACGTGATTTGGTGTGTTGAAGGCACAAAATGTGCCTTCAACATGCAGGATGTCAGAGACATCCTGCATAAAAACTCACAAAAGTGAGTTTTTACACCAGAATCATCCTTTCATTGTTGGTGTTTCATCGAAATAACGCGATGCAGTCCTCCTTCTTTTTCGCAATGACCGGACGGCTAACGATGAGTTGAATGGTGTATACTTGGAGTGCGGAGTGGCACCGGCAAGATGTCCGGAATGAGTGTGATGACACGACAAGCCCATTTCCGCACGAAATCAGGAATCAATTGAAGAATCATGCAGCAAAGCAGGAAACGTATGGAGAGCAACATAGCAAAACAGATTTTGAAAATGCTCAAGAACCATTACAGCCTCGCGGATGTTTCTCTTTTCGAAACACAAGGCGGTTGGTCGGCATTAGCCTATCAAGTGACTTGTGAAGCGAAAGACTATTTTCTCAAGATGTATGACAAGCACAAACACACGTCTCAAAGCTGGATTCGGAGAATCGACCTGTATATGCCGATGCTGCTGTGGCTTGAAGGCAATACAGTTTTGCGGGGCAAGATCCCCTCAACGGTCTTGACAGCCAATGGAACCTACCGGTGTGAGGACGAAGATTTTATTTATCTTCTTTTTCATCATATCGATGGAGAAACCCTGTGCGAAAAGGAGCTTGATAAATCACAAATCAGGCAGCTTGCCGAGATCATAGCCGAATTGCATCAAGTCGATGACACGCAATCCATTCCGCCAATGCATATTTCAGAAAACTTTGACGTTTCGTTTTGCGACAATCTCAAGAATGATTTGTTGCGTGGCAATGCTTCCTGCCCTGTGGACTTGTCAGACAGGCTGGGTCTCTGGGCTGAGCTGCTCCTGGTCAAAATCAAGGAATTGAATGAGCTTGCAGCGTATCTTCGCACGTGCAGTCTGAAATTTGTGCTTTGCCATACCGATATACACGGTTGGAATATCATGCAGTCATCGCAACTCAAGCTGATAGATTGGGAAGGAATTGAAATGGCTCCACCGGAGGCCGATCTATTCTCATTTTCCAGGAATTTTTCCTATGATTATGCCAGGGAAGAGTTCATGGATACATATGGGAGAATACGTCCAAACTATCGGGAAAATCCCGTTGCCATGCAATTCTATCGTTTGCGTCGCCGGCTGGAGGACATAAGCGAATTTGCAGAAGGGCTTCTTCATAATAACCTTATCGGTGAAGATCGGGAAGTGTCTTTGAAACTTTTGGAGCATGAGTGTTCCATGCTGAGCGATGGATAGGCAAAAGCCTGAAAGCATGCGTGCTTCCGGAGGTGGTACATGACCCTGCTGCCGGTCGGCGCCATGGCGGAAATCGATTGTGACACTGGCAGCGTCAGCATTCTTGAACCCGGGGTCATATGATGCCCATCCCGAAGGAGGCCTTGAATGAAGAGCCCGAATTTTCTTGTTTTCATGACCGACCAGCAATCCGGCCTGACGCAGCGTCCTGAAAATCCCGCCATCATGCCAAATCTTGATAAATTGGCCAGACATGGGGTCACATTCAATCAGGCTTATTGTCCGTCTCCGCACTGTTGCCCCAGCAGGGCTTCTTTCTTCTCCGGATTGTACCCATCGGAACATGGTGTCTGGAACAATGTCGATGTACCCAATACGCTGTCAAGAGGCCTGTTCGACTCAACCCGGCTTTTCTCGGAAGATCTGAAGGATGCCGGATATGATTTGTTCTTTAGCGGCAAATGGCATGTCAGCGCCGATGAGGGACCGGATCGCCGCGGATTCGAGCTGCTTCATCACATGAGCCATCAGAACGAAGGATACATGCCGCGGGCCAATGTGCCTGATACGCGGGAATGGAAACCGTATATGCAGGAAGGTTCAAATTGCTCGCCTGCAAGGCAGCAATTGGCAGGGCAACAAATGACGGGACAACGAATGGAAGGACAACGAATGGAAGGGGAGATCATCCGCCCTTTCTATCCGAAATACAGGCAGTTTGGAGAAACGGAAAATCCGTTCCGGGACCAGGATGTTGTCTCAGCCGCGGTTGCCAAAATCCAGCAGATCGGCACAGAAAAACCGTTCTTCCTGTATGTCGGCACCCTTGGACCCCATGATCCATATTTCTGCCCGAAAAGGTTCCTTGATTTATATGATCCGGAGCAAACCCGTTTGCCTGAAAGCTTTACGGACGATCTTGCGGATAAGCCGCATCTGTATAAGCGGACCCGCGACTTGTTTGATCAGCTGACCCCTGAAGAGCATCGGGAATCCATCCGCCATTATCTGGCGTTCTGCTCTTATGAGGATTATCTGTTTGGCCAGCTTCTTGATGCCTTGACAGAACGTGGAATTCTGGATGACACAATTGTGATGTACGTTTCCGATCATGGTGACTACATGGGTGCACACGGTATATGGACCAAAGGGTTGCCATGCTTCAAGGAAGCGTATCATGTTTGTTCGACCATTGGATACGGCAAGGTTCGGCAGCGTGGCCGCGTGGTCGATGACCTTGTTTCTCTAGTCGATTATGCGCCGACCATACTGGAATTGGCCGGTATTCCAACGATCCCGGAAAGGGATGATGTTCCAACCATCCTTGAACTGGCCGGTATTCCAACGATCCCGGAAAGGGATGATGTTCCAACGATCCCTGAAAGGGGTGTTGTTCCAACGATCCCAGAAAGGGATGATGTTCCAACGATCCCCGGGCTGGCTGGTATCCTGAATATTCCGGGACCGGACAGTATTCGAGGGATCCCGGAACTGGCTCGAATGGAGGCCGGACGGTGGTTTTCCGGGAAGTCGCTGGCAGACTTCCTGTTGAATGACCGTCCGAAGGAATGGCGCAGCGAGTTGTACACCCAGACGAACGGAAATGAAACATATGGCATTCAGCGGTCTGTTTTTGACAGGAACTACAAGTTGGTCTTCAATGGATTTGATTATGATGAATTGTATGATTTGGAAGCCGATCCCAACGAGATGATCAACAAAATCAACAACCCGGACAAAAGGGCTATTGTCAGGCGCTTATATCGAAAACTGTGGCAGTTCGCCTATGAAAACAAGGACAATATCGTAAATTCCTATATCATGACGGCCATGGCGCAGTATGGTCCGGGCATTATTTATGAAGACGAATTGCCTGATTTGGAATCGGGAAAGGAAGACCTTGCATGAGTGCCAGAACCAAAAAACTCCTGTCTTATTACAAACCCTACCTGGCCCGTTTTTCCACGGTCATGGCTTCTGCGCTTGTCGTGGCGGCCATAGCCCTGATTCTCCCGCTGTGCATCAGATTCCTCACGAAAACTGTTCTGACGGGGAACCTTGCGGAAGCGTCGGACCAAATCATCCGGATGTGCGGCCTCATGCTGCTGCTTGTCGCTGTGCATACGGTCTGCAACATGTAT
>JANYKF010000250.1 GCA_025361665.1 Clostridiaceae bacterium | reverse complement strand
ATGTTGAAGGCACATTTTGTGCCATCAACACACCGAATCACGTGATTCGGTGCCATCCGGCGGCATTTGCCGCCGGATGCATATCACATCATCAATCATCCAACGGCAGTTTCCATATCAAGTGCGGCTGCAGATCAAAATTCCGCTTCTTCATATCAATCGTGACTGTTTGTCATATTCTTTCACGCGCCGCAGAATCTCGGCACAATTTGTCGCATTGCAGTATTCAAGGATAAACGGTGCACCTTCATTGCGTTCATGGTACAGTTTGAGAAAGAGCGGCCAATCGATGTCGCCGTCGCCGACATTTCGGCCGTACGCATCGTTGATTTTCCTGTCCTTGCCATGGAAATAGGCAATATGAGGGCTAAGATAATCGAACATGTCCTGTTCCGAAGAGTTGGCGATGAGGTTGGCCGGATCGAGCAGCACTTTCAGCCGCGGTGACCCAACCTGGCGGATCGTGTCCGCCATTCGCTTGGCGCTTGGAACAACGTCCAATACACAAGGTTCCAGCGCGATGCCGACATTGTAACGGTCCGCCATCTCACAGAGGCGTTTCAGGGAATCCAGCAGCAAAGTGAAGCGTGATTCATATACATCAGCCCGCACGCCCCGGCTCTGAGGATCGAAGCCGCACTCCGTTGCCAGTACCGGAATGCCGCAATGCATGGCATACTGCATATGCCTCTCGAAATAGGAAAGATTGGCAGCAAGTCTTTCAGTGTCACTTTCAATGAGGTTTGTAAAAACCCCCAGCACGGATACTTCGATTTTTTCCCGGCGGTAGGTTTCCACGATTTCCGACATCCGGGCATCCGTCAGTCCCGTGATGTCCGACTTGCCATTGTAGACCCAGTATTTGCTGTCTGTCTGCGACAGGCAGAGTTCCGCCGTCTCAAAACCGGTCTCTGCCATGAATGCCGCTGCTCGTGCATTATCCATCTCCGGGAAGCTTCGGGTTACGACGCCTGCTTTCATGGTGATCACATCCTCATGATTGATTTTGCCCAGGACACTATGGCATGATTATATCGGTGGCCCTGCGGCAATACAATCCGAAAACGACCATTTGTCAAATATGTGTGCCGGAAATGCCAAGTTGACGGTGTGATATGCAAACTGCCGTTGGATGATTGATGATGTGATATGCATCCGGCGGCAAATGCCGCCGGATGGCACCGAATCACGTGATTCGGTGTGTTGATGGCACAAAATGTGCCTTCAACATGCAGGATGTCAGAGACATCCTGCATAAAAACTCACAAAAGTGAGTTATTTCACCAGAATCAATCTTGGACGATTCAAATCTTTTTGCGCAAAGCACAGGGCCCGCCTGGACAATTCCTTTATCAGCGGGGTGGAGATGGCCTCGTTTTGCCCTTCTCCTTCATTTCCGACCGTGCTGGCGATGGAGGATGGCAGGGTGATCGCCGTTGCATCTTTGCTGCAGGACGATTACCACTTGCGGGGGAACCGCGCCAGGTTCCGCATCCTGTACAGCGAAAAAGCCGATCCGACGATATATCGATGATTGCTTGATGAAGTGATGAAAGACAAGCGTGATTTCTCTCATTGGTTTGTTTTCGTCAAGGTCGTGGAGGAGAATCTGTTGCGTTGCCAGAGGACGTGGCTGCCATGAGGTGCGATGGCGATAGAATCCCCGGGGGCATATTCCTGATGAGGAAAGACGGAATGGATTTGGGACTTGTGCGCGTGAAACAAGATCCGGGCGAAGATGGAACAGGACCGATGCTTGAAATCGGACCTTTGGGCATCATGCCCGGTCATCAGGGAAAAGGGTATGGCACGCTTCTGCTACGACATGCGCTGAGATTTGGTGCAGATGAGGTCGGACTTCCGCGGGCCTTGCTGAGCGTGAATGCGGAAAATACGCCGGCCCTTGGTTTATCCCTGAGGGAAGGATTTGTGGTTACAGAGGGATTATCCTGCATGAGGCAGGATTTTTCGTCATGGTCCGTTCCACTGATCGGCAACAATCTCGATAAGCGGTTTTCGTCCGAATTTTATTGGCGAAGCAACGCAATGTCTATGCAAATGGGAAAACCTCTTTCAGGATTCCCAGCATCTTTTTGTCAGCCACAATGGCTCCTTTAATCCTGTTCAGCCGGTCTGCCTTTTCGATTTCCGGATTGGACAGATCAAACAGGGAGATGGCGGTCACGCCCATCAGCGCGGACATTTCTTGAAGAAGCATCTTCGGTATGAATGAAGTTACTTCCGGTTCCATGGAGAGATCCGACAGCCATATTTTCCCGAACTGGCGGCATTCACCCCAGACCATTGCGTTCCACCAGTTGCCGTGTCCGGCAGCACGGTCTTCTTCCACGGCCAGCATCCATGCGTCCCAGGCCTTGAGCCCTGAGGCGTAGCCACCCATGACGGTGCCGCTTTCCAGCATGTTCCTGAAAAGAAGCAAGGCACCTTTCACCTGGGTGGCCAAAGGAACCGGTGCTCTTTTCCGGTATGTGTAGAAAACAAGGTGGATTTCATCGCCCAATTCGTGCCAGTCGGAAAAAGTCAGGGTGGCCGGCGGGAATGCGGCATTGTCCGGCCAAGGCTGCCATGTGAAGAACATGGAGTCATCATGACCCGGTATCAGCTGGTTTTCCATGTTCAGGAGGGAACAGGGATTTCCGGCATCCAGCTCATGCCTTACCAAATCATTCAGAATAGCCTGCCGCAGCGAATCTTTACCCATACACTCACCCACAACCTGCATCCGGATGCCGAGGTTTTCAAGCAGGACAAGGAATTCATCCATGTTCCAGCAATACGGACCGCTTGGGCACAGTGTGCGTTCAACGTTCATCCGGAAGGCCATGCCCGTGGCACCGAACAGATGCGCATCGTTCCATGGCAGCCCGAAAAAAGCGGACACCCCTTGCACAACGCCCAGCAATGTGGTTGAAAACGGCTTCATGGAAAGGTTTTCAAGTTTCATGGGAACCTCCTTCGGAACAATCAGCGGTACTGAAAGGAACCCTCATCGGATCTTTCACTAGGTTTTCATCTGGTCTTTTGCGGAACCATTTCGTTCCGGATTGATTTCGGTCCGGATTATTTCGGTCCGGATTATTTCGTTCCGGATCTTCTTCTGACATCGACAAGAATATCATACCGGCAGTTCTGCTGCCATAGGAAACATCGATTGACAGAAAGGCAGGCGTGCGGCTAATATGATTACGGCAGTGCCAATTGTGGATACCGGATATGTGCCAGCGATCAGGAGATGAATCATGAAGATTACCCTCGTTGGCCCTGCTGCCGATATTGCATATATTGAGAGTGAAGAGCCTGTCATCACGGATGTGCAGTCTGCCATTGACTTGATGGCAACCGTGAGATATGACACCGGCTGCGACCGGATGATTGTTGACAAGGACGTCTTGGCTAAAGGGTTCTTTATCCCCAGCACGTGCCTTGCAGGCGATGTACTGCAGAAATACATCAATTACAAAATGAAAATAGCAATTGTCGGTGATTATTCATCCCATACAAGCAAGCCGCTCAAAGATTTCATGTACGAAAGCAATCGGGGGAAGGACATTTTTTTCCTTTCCTCGATGGAAGAAGCGATCGAAAGGTTGAGTGGCGCATAGCTGTGTTTCATGTCGTCGGATGCGAGGAGCTGATCATGGAAGGCCTTACGCCCAAGCAGCGCATGTTGAATGCGTACAAGGGTATTTATTCCGACCGGAGTCCTGTTGCACCGGAGTTCTGGTACCTGTTCCCAGCCAAAGTGCTGGGTGTCAATATGGTTGAATTTGAGCGTGAAGTGCCGTTTTGGCAGGCGCTTCAGACCACCTTCAAAAAGTATGGAACCGAAGGGTGGGGGGCTGCCTTTCCGGATATCACAAACCCCGATGTCAAAAAACTGACCCGGTTCCAGAAGATTTCCGATACGCGATATAGGGAGAGCATCAGCCACCAGTACAAAGGGAAAACTTTCGACACCTCGACAATCTACGATTTGCAGGAGCCGTCATGGGGTGAAAGGCACTTAGTCAATCATCTTTCCGGTTTGCCGGCATGTGTGGATATGATTCTTGACAATGAAAACGTCATGGATTTCAGACCGGCCATTAAGGCGCATGCCGGTGTGGGTGAGGATTATCTTCTCGAAATGTGGATGGGCACCCCGTTTTTCGACTTTTTCGGCTCGATGATGGGTTTCGAGAAGGCCGTCCTTTACTTCATGATGGAAGAGGAAGAGATATTGGAAGCATTTAGGGAACGATATATCTCTTATCAAAAGAAGTTCATCCGGACGGTTTGTGAAACCACACCGTACGAATCTTTTGTCATCGGGTGTTCCTGTTCCTGCAACTCCCTTCTGGGCCCCAATCTGTGGCGTCAGTGGGACAAACCGTATATCCAGGCCATGGCCGATGAAATCCACAGGCACGGGAAACTGCTGCATGTCCACTTTCATGGAAGGGCGTTGGAGTCGGTGTCTGATTTTGCGGAGATTGGCATCGACTGCGTGTGCCCCTTTGAACGAGGGCCGGGTGGCGATGTCGATGGCCTGGAAGGCTTAATGGATGTTCGAAGGCTTCTGGAAGACAAAGTGACCATGAATGGAAATGTACACACCGTTGAAACACTCATTCGAGGCACTCCGGAGGATGCAAGAAGGGAAGTCCGGCAAATCAAGGAGGCCTTCTCGGGATCCGCCAGGCTCATCATCGGAACAGGGGATCAAGTGGGTCGTGAAACCCCGGAGGAAAATATCCTGGCCATGATCGACGAGGCGAAAAACGTTGTCAGCCATAGGTGAACAATCAGGCGAAGCAGCGGCTCAGATCCGCCACTGCCTTTTCTATTCGCGCGTCCCGGTCTTCGGCTTTCCATTGAACCGTTGCGGTTGCCTTCACGATTCCTCTTTTTTTCGTACATAGGTCCGACATCTGCTTCACGCTTCTGGATCCGCCCAGCCATGGCTGCCTGAAATACTGTGTGACCAGACAGGCGACTTTCTTTCCTGTCAGTGGCGGCATGGCGTCCATGGCGCGTCGCATGGCCGGTGCCAATGAGAGCCCTTCCACATGGGATCCGAATACGATCCCATCGTATTTTTGAAGGGAGGGCAGCAAGACCGGATCGGAAAGCTTTCCCGGTATTGCCGGCTTGTCCGGCAGCAGATGGACAAGATCGACTTCATGTCCCATGCCGGTGAGTTGTGTCTTCAAATGTTCGGCGACCTTCAGGGTGTTGCCGGTTTGAGAATGAATGATCAATCCGATGTTCATGTGAACCTCCTGTGAAACCACATGCAAATGCGAATATGAAAAAGGCATCTCTACCAAAATAGTACATGGAAGCGAGGATTCATTTTCATTATAGATTACAAATCTGACAATGATCAATCTGATAATCTCCATGGTCGAACAGTTTCATTTTTGTGTTATAGTAGGTTATGCGTTTATCTTGTCAGCCACATTCCATCATGAAAGGGAGGAAAACAACATGGCAGAGAATATGCCACTCCCGACTACTTCTCCCGAAAGCATCGGCATTCCTTCGGAAGCAGTTTCGCGTTTCCTGCAAAAACTGCATGAAGCAGACCTGTGCATGCACAGCGTCCTGATGCTGCGTCATGGCAAATTGGCTGTGGAAGCTTACTGGAAGCCGTTTGACCAGGCATCCATGCACCGGATGTATTCGACCAGCAAGAGTTTTGTTTCCATTGCCATCGGCATATTGATTGGCGAAGGGAAACTCAGGCTTGATGATCGGGCTGCTTCTTTTTTCCCGGAAAAGGTGCCTGCCGATCTGCATCCGTGGATATTGCAGACAACCATCCGCGACCTGCTGATGATGGCCACGCCGCATGATGTCAACACTTATGGGGAAAATGATCCGGACTGGGTGGACACTTTCTTCCGAACCCCGCCATCCCATCTCCCGGGCAAGATTTTCAGTTACAATACTTCCGCCACTGTGATGCTGCTGGTGATCGTCAGGCAAATCACCGGAGTGGAGTTCCTCGAGTATCTGCGGCCGCGGTTGCTGGAACCCATCGGCATCTCTGAAGATATCTGGTGCATCGAGACCCCTTGCGGGCATGAGTGGGGTGGGTCTGGCGTCATCTGCACCTCGCGCGATTTGATGAAGTTCGCACTGGTCTGCCTGAACCGCGGCCGATTCGGCGACACGCAGCTGATCCCCGAAGATTACATTACAGCCGCCACATCCCGACAGATTGACAACAATGTGGAAAACAGCGATGTGGAGAGCCAATTCGGATATGGCTACCAGTTCTGGTGCACGCGGCACAATGGGTTCGCCTGCCGCGGCATGGGAAGCCAGTTTGCGATTTGCCTGCCTGAACAGGATTTCATCCTGGTGACGACGGCGGATACCCAGGCTGTTTCTACGGATGCCGCCCAGATCTATCGACTTCTGTGGTCTGAAATCTATCCGCACCTTGTCAAAGGGGACGTCCTGCCGGAAAATCCCGATGGGCAGGAAATGCTGCAAAGGCAGATCGATGGACTTTCCCTATTGACCGTCCAAGGTGAATCAACCACCCCCTTGATGAATGACATCAATGGAAAGACATTCATAATGTCCGAAAACAAGATGGGGATTTCAAGCATGCAATTCTTGTTTGACCAAAATCCGCAGGGTGCTTCCGGGCCAGAATCAAACGATGGTTCCATGCAGGCTAAGCGTGAGCGCAAGTCCGACAACCCGTTGCTGCAGGCCAGCCAGGGACACCTTCATTATGAAAACAAGACCGGAAGACATACGTTGCACTTCGGATTTGGTCATCAGGTCAAGCAGGAGTTTCCGGAAGTCCATTATTATGGAAAACGCATCGGCATTCCTTTGGGAAAGGGATATGAATGCCACGCCAGCGCTGGCTGGGTCCTTGATAACTCACTGCTTGTCATATGCTACCTGACGGATGACTACTTCGGCACACTGAAGATGAACTTTGTCTTTGACCGTAATTCGGTGACCGTCCTGATGCGCAAAAGTGCCGAATGGTTCCTCGATGATTATGTCGGTTTTGCGAGCGGTGAATGATCGAGACAAGAAGCAATGGCGTCATTGGACCTGGGTTGATGAAAGATTGATTCTGGTGTAAAAACTCACTTTTGTGAGTTTTTATGCAGGATGTCTCTGACATCCTGCATGTTGAAGGCACATTTTGTGCCTTCAACACACCAAATCACGTGATTCGGTGCCATCCGGCGGCATTTGCCGCCGGATG
>JANYKF010000247.1 GCA_025361665.1 Clostridiaceae bacterium | reverse complement strand
CATCCGGCGGCAAATGCCGCCGGATGGCACCGAATCACGTGATTTGGTGTGTTGAAGGCACAAAATGTGCCTTCAACATGCAGGATGTCAGAGACATCCTGCATAAAAACTCACAAAAGTGAGTTTTTACACCAGAATCATGGTTTATAGTCGAGAATAAATAGGGAGAGAATGTCCAAAGGTCGTGCCAATAGCCAACCACTTCACGCTTCATACACAACTAATGAGCCTGAGTGTAATGTATTCTTGTGACAGGACTTATGCAGTTGCTGGTAGCTGATTCCATTCCGACCATGGTGCCAGTTCTATGAACTCAGGCCAAATCTGAGAAATGAACCTTGAAAACCTATCGCTGGATGTGTCAAACTTGGTATGAACAAGTCTCTTCGTTGCAGGGGTGGCAAGTTCAACCCACACATTGGCGATGACAAGACCTTGAATCACTTGGCCGTGAGTCGAGATGTCCTCATCGCCTTTTTCCTGCCCGCCAGAGTCTTGGTACTCCTTCATTGCCAGGCGCAACAGTGTTTCAGCGACGAAAAGCATCTCGATATGCATAAAATGTGCCTGTTCTGTTTCCGCCCTGCATGCCGTCAATCCCAAATCCTGCTTGGTGTCGGCATGTCATCTCCTCAAACATCAAAAGCCTCTACGAGGACAAATGTCTTGGCAAGCTGCCGGAAAGCATCTTTGGAAACCTGTTGACGGACTTTGTCCGGGAACAGGCCATCCTCAATGATAAGCTTCCCGTTCTTCGCGATCAGATCGGGACCATGGCCTGCAATGGAGCCGACATCAAGAAATGCCTTGACCTCATCGTACAGTATCAGGACATCGTTCAGTTGGATCGGTCAATCCTTACGGAACTCATCGAGAGCATTACCGTAGGGGAAGAGGATCGGACCACCGGCAAACGAACGCAGGATGCGACGATCCGGTACCGCTTCATCGGTGATTTGTGTGAAACAGTTGCAGATGAACCCCCCCTCACAGAAGCCAAAAAGGAGATTGCCGAGTTCCCTAAGCAATGCCCTTCATGGTTGGACCGGCTAAAGCCCATTGTCTAGACACTTGGTTCAGAAGTGTCTGTAAGGAATGGCGGAGAAGGAGGGATTCGAACCCTCGCGCCGTTTTCACGACCTGCGCCCTTAGCAGAGGCGTCTCTTCGACCAGCTTGAGTACTTCTCCGCGTCGAAATGGTTGGGATTATTCAGTTGAAGATGGCGGAGAGACTGGGATTCGAACCCAGGGTGGACTTGCATCCACGCCGGTTTTCAAGACCGGTGACATAAACCGCTCGACCATCTCTCCTCATCAGCCTGATCAGTATACCATGGTAAAAAACTCGCTGTCAACAAACCCGAACCCCGTGCAAACACGCAAGCGCTGGGCTAAATGCTGCGTGAAACCCGCTGCAATGTGCCAGAACTTCAAGGCGGAGGCAAAATGACAGCACAGAAATGGCGGTGTTGGAATGACAGTGCTGGAGTGACGGAGTCAGCCGCTATCGTTGTGCACTTCCGGGCTGCACGTCGACGTCACGGCCAAATCCGCCTTGCACCGCAGCGGTGGCAGGCCTGGCATGGAAAACTTCATGCATGCTGCCCCATGGCGGCAAGATCTTTTTCGAGCATCCGGCGGGCTCGCATCAGGCGGTTCTTCACAATGGAAAGCGGTTTTTCCATTCGTTCGGACATCGCCTGATAGCTGAGATGCTCATTGTGATAAAGGCGTACCACGGCCTTGTAGTTTTCCGGCAGCGCATCCACGGCCCTCTTCAACTCCAGTCTTTCTTCCTCCTCCAGCCAGGCTTCCTCCGGCGTGTGCCTGTCCGTCGCAAGGTATTCGCATGTCTCGAAATCGACCAGTGTCACACGCCCCTTTTTACGGATGACGTCAAGGCAATAGTTGCGCGTAATGCCGGAAAGCCATGTGGAAAAGCGGTATTCCGGATTGTACCTGTCAAGGGCGCGGTAACTGCGGAAGAAAACCTCCTGCGCCACATCGTCAACTTCATCCGCATTTTTCATGTAGCCATTCGCCACATGATAAACCAGTTTCCGGTACTGCTCGACCAGTTCGGCAAATGCTTCACGGTCCCCGTCGAGGACCCGCCGGATGACGATTTCGTCTCTCATCTGTCTGTCGCTGTTTTTGTCCGTTTCTCCCTGTTTCATGCTCAATCGGGTAGTCATCATCGTATCGACACGTCCTTTCAACCGGGCAACCGGTGATTCCGGGATTGCGACCGCAAACTGCACTCCCGGGCATAGTCCCATGATACAGAAAAAGACCGTCCGGCAAATCATCCTGCCGGACAGTCTTTCGATACCCGATGGGCGGGTCTTTTCCCTGGCCGGTCAGCCAGGTCAGCCGCCTGACAACGCATCATCCATGGACAAGTTTCTGTGTCAGCGCCGTGGATACCGCTTCCGTGCGGGATTCAGCGCTGAGTTTCGAAAGGATGGAGCTGACATGGAACTTCACAGTGGACAGGCTTATCACAAGTTTTTTGGCGATTTCGGGGTTGCTGTCTCCCGCCACCATCAGATGCAGCACATCCATTTCCCGGGCCGTGAGATCGCGCCCGTCCAGCGTCGGATGCATGGAGACATTGATGAGTGCCTGCGTCGCTTCCGGCGACAGGGTGGGTTTTCCGGCCATGGCCGCGCGAATGGCATCCGCCAGCTCATCTGCGGTCACATCTTTCAGCAGATAGCCGATGGCGCCGGCCTTCAGGGCCTCTTCCACCATGGCTTCCTCGCGGAAGCTGGTGAGCACCACGACCTGCACATGCGGGCACAACCGGCGTATTTCCCGCGTGGCTTCCGCCCCGTTCATTTCCGGCATCTGCAGATCCATCAGGATGACATCCGGTTTGCAGGCGAGGCAGACCGCCAGGGCCTCACGTCCGTTCGCGGCCTCTCCGACAAGGATGAACTCTTCGAATACGGAGAGAAATGCGCGAAGGCCGCTGCGCACCACCCGATGGTCATCCACCAGCATGATGCGGATGCTCTTTGAGGTTGCCACCACGAAGCTTTCCGACCCTGCGTTGCCAAGACTGTCCGATTCCCGTTTGCGCATGATGACCTGTTTCCCTTTTTGATGAATGTCCATAGGGCCCTTTCGGTCATTTCCGTTTTCCATCTGTTTTTTATTCCCCGCTTCCCGTCATTTTCCACTGCCAATGGACCTGGATGGTTGTCCCGCTTTTCGTTCCGCTAACCACATTGAATGTCGCGCCGATTGACGCCGCACGCTCCCGCATGATGCCGATGCCCAAATGCCCGCCGGGGACGGCGTCCGGATTGAAACCCTCGCCATCGTCGCTGATTTCCATTTCAAGCGCGGTGCAGGAACCTTTTCCAGGACCATTCCCTTTGATCAGGATATGAAGATGGGTTGCCCGGGCATGCTTGACAATGTTGTTGAGGGCCTCCTGGACAATCCTGTAAACGGCAAGTCTGGCATCAACCGGCAACCCGTCACAACCGGTCACCTGCGATGCGACGTTCATCCCGGATCGGCTCGAAGCCGCCGTAATCAGGTGTTTCACCAGATCCTCGAGGGGCGTGTCCTCCAACACCTTGGGACGAAGTTCCAGCAGCAGCGTCCTCATTTCCGCAAGTGCGCCGCGTGTCAGAAGCCGCACTTCTTCCAGCCTTTCGCGGCCCAGTTCGGGGTTCTTTTCCCAAATGCGCGGCAGGACTTCGGCAATGAGGCTCGCTGAAAACAAGGTCTGGGTGACGGCATCATGCAGTTCCCGGGCCAGCCGGCTCCGTTCCGCCGCTGCTGCCTGTTCCGCCACCTGTCCGCGCAGACGGCGTTCGGATTCATACAGCCGGGCATTCTCAACCCCGAGCACGGCAGAGGACGAGAGCAGCGACAAAATACGCAGGTCATCCGCCTGGAATCCGCCTTCTGTCGGCTTTGTCACCCCCACCAGCCCCAAGGTGCCTTCTTCCGAAACGATGGGCACGCAGAGCAGGCTCTCGAGGCCATAATGCCGCAGCAGGCAGTCATGCCGGGCCGAACCGGTTCGCTCGCCCCGCAGGTGGTAAGGCCTCTGGGTCCTTCCCATATCGGACAGGACGACGAGGACCGATGCGGGAAGGATTTTCGCTTCCGGCAGGGGACCGGCCGCATGCCCGGATGAACAGGCCAGCCTCCATGATCCACGGTCATTCAAAAACACCAGGGCACCGCCCGAACCAGTCAACCGGCAAGCCTCATCGGAAATCAGCCTGAGGACCGCCTCCGGTTCGACCCGGCGGGTGATGGCCCGCTGCACCTGAAGCATGGTGCGGACTTCATCCGTGCGCTGCCGGGCATCCCGGTCCAATCTGGCATTTTCGAACTCAATCGCGGCCTGGTGGGCAAAAGCGGTACCGAAAACCTTGTCTTCCGCATCAAATCTTCGCGGCTCGTGATGGGTGGCCAGGATGACACCCATGGACCGGCCGCGCTGAACCAGCGGCAGAAAGAGCCAGCAGCGCGCAACCGACCCGGGGCCGTCCAGAAAAGAGGCCAGCTGTTCCCGCAGCAGGACTGTCTGTGCGTCTGCATCCCAGAGATCGGGCACAAGCAGGGATTTGCGCTGCGCAAGGAAGGGCTGGCCAATCGGAAACCCCTGGCTCCGCAAAGGGTGCTTTCCGATGAAATCCCGGATGGGACCCTTCCGCGCCACGTTCACGAGCCGGTTTCCCTCCTGCACGTAGCACAGGGAACCGTCGCAGGGCAGCAGCCCGTGCAGCCGCTCCAGCACGGCTTCCGCCAGGATTCTGACGTCGGTGTCATGCGAGGCGAGGTTGGAAACATGCAGGAGGACGGACAGCAGCCGGTTCCGCTGCGCCAGGTGAGCCGTTTCAGCCCGGTATTCCGATTCGGACATGCGATGCCATCCCCTTCCGCACATTGCCACCCGTGCCCATACATGGCAAATCCACAACCGTCCACAGGCCTGTGGATAGTTGTGGATAATGGAAACGAGCCTGCTGCAATGGTTTTCGAGTTTATCCCCACCATTCCGCCTCTATTGAGGCGTTTCCTGTGGATTCTTTTCTGTTTTGTCCACAGGTTGTCATGACAGGCTTACTTCCTGTCTGTTATCACCAGAAAATCATGTTTTTCGAACAGGTGTTTTGTGCACATTGACGGTTATTTTC
>JANYKF010000231.1 GCA_025361665.1 Clostridiaceae bacterium | reverse complement strand
GTCGATTTTCGACTTTTTCATGCAAGTTGCATTTTGCAACTTGCATGCATCCGGCGGGAAATGCCGCCGGATGGCACCGAATCACGTGATTCGGTGTGTTGAAGGCACAAAATGTGCCTTCAACATGCAGGATGTCAGAGACATCCTGCATAAAAACTCACAGAAGTGAGTTTTTACACCAGAAACAAATGATAGGTTCCCCTGATTCCAATCACCAATCATCATCATGGAGGAAGAAAATGAAGAAGCCATTGGATCTGCGGTTCAGACAAGTACATCTTGACTTTCACACCAGTCCGGACATTCCCGGCGTGGGTTCGCAATTCGACCCGGATGCCTTTGCGGAAACGCTCCAGGCGGCAAAGGTGAATTCCATTTCCTGTTTTGCCCGCTGCCATCACGGCATGATGTATTATGATTCCAAAATCCATCCGCACCTCGTGCACCCCAACCTTGCGGACAGGAACATGCTGAAAAAACAGATGGGGGCCTGTCACAGCCATGGTATCCGGATGCCGGTCTATACTACGGTGCAATGGGACGACCATACGGCGAAGAATCATCCGGAATGGCTATGCGTGGGGGAAAACGGGGGGGAGGTGAACTGGTATACCTTGTATGACCCGGGTTTCTACAGATTCCTCTGTGTCAATTCCCCCTACCGGGATTTTCTGAAAGCCCATGTGGCGGATATCTTCGATGTTCTGGGTCCTGTGGACGGTTTGTTCTTCGACATCCTGTTCCTGACCGACTGTTCCTGCCGGCATTGCCGTGCAGGAATGGAGGCCGCAGGCCTGGACCCGGTGAAAAAGGGACATCGGATGCAATATGCCCAGGACACCCTGGATGAATTCATGACGGACATGTCGGCTCATGTCCGCCACTTCAGCCAGGACTGCAGCATCTTCTACAATTCAAGCCACATCGGGCCGGTCATCCGTCCCAGGCTGCAAGCTCATTCCCATCTGGAACTCGAGTCGCTCCCGAGCGGCGGGTGGGGCTACATGCACTTCCCCTGCACGGTTCGCTATGCGCGGACACTGGATCTCGACTGCCTGGGCATGACCGGGAAGTTTCATACTTCCTGGGGAGATTTTCATTCCTTCAAAAACAGGGAAGCGCTGGAATTCGAGTGTTTCCATATGCTGGCCCTGAATGCGAAATGCATGGTGGGAGACCAGATGGAACCCGGCGGGATTCTCTCCAAGCCTGTTTATGAATTGATCGGGTCGGTCTATGAACAGGTTGAGGCCAAAGAACCCTGGTGCGAAAAGGCTGAAGCAATCGTGGACATCGGCTTGATGACTCCGGAGGAATTTGTCGCCGTGGGGCATGCCGAACCCCATCCTGCCGTCATCGGCGCCACACAGATGCTGATGGAGGCCGGCCATCAGTTCGATGTCATCGACTCTCATAGCGACTTTTCCGCTTACAGGCTGCTGATTCTGCCGGACAACATTCCAGTGTCGGATGAATTGCGCGATAAGCTGGACAGGTTTACGGCAGACGGCGGATCGTTGATCGCCACGTTCCAGTCCGGGATGGACAAGGAGCACACTTGCTTCCGGTTGGATCTTGGCGTTTCCCTCATGGAAAACCAGACCCGGGATATCCAAGGGAAACCGGTAGCCGGGCGTGAATTCGAGCGGGATGCATATGCCGATTTCCTTTTGCCGGGTGAATCGATTGGAAAAGGATTGCCTCTGACTGAACACGTCATGTACCGCAAAGGAATGGAAGTGGCGGCGCTCCCGGGCAGCGAGGTGCTCGCGGAAACCATGCTGCCTTTCTTCAACCGCACCTACAAGCAGTTTTGTTCCCACCGGCAGGCCCCTTCGTCCGGGATCCGCGGATACGACGGAATCGTGCAGTCCGGTCGGCGCATTTACTTTGCCCATCCCATTTTCAGCCAGTATCGGCAAAATGCGCCGAAATGGTGCAAAACGATGATGCTCAACGCCATCGGCAGGCTCCTGCCGGCTCCGGCGCTTCGACACAACGGGCCCGGCACGCTGATTGCGACCGTGAACAGCCAGCCGGAACAGGAGAGGAACGTGGTGCATCTGCTTCATTACGTGCCGGTGCGCAAAAGTGTCTCCATCGACATCATTGAAGACATCATCCCCCTGTACGATGTGAAGGTGTCCCTTCGGGCCGATCTCTGCCGGTGCGTGGACGGTGCGGTTCCCATTGTCCAGCTGGTTCCGGAAATGAAGGCGATACCGTCCGAATGGGATGGGAACAGGCTTGTCTTCACGGTGCCGGTTGTCCGGGGACACCAGATGGCGGAAGTGCGATGCGAGAGGGAATGAGGCTTGCGCGGATGCGATTGTCACCAGGTTTGAAATGGGAAAAATTGGTTTTCACTATATCCATGTTCCTGTTGCTCTCGACGATGACGGGAGTTTTACCGGCGGCAGCCTCAGAAAAGAAGAGCACCGTTACGGTTGCCTATTTTTACATGAATCCCTGCGCATCCTGCAAGGTAGCCGAGGAATTCACGGCCAAACTGGACAAGCTGCTTGGGGACGCACGGGTCAATGTCGGCATGGAAATGTACACGTTCAATACGTTTCATCAAAACGACGCCGATCACATGAAGGAATTCTGTGATGCGTACGGGGTGCCCGAGGAGAAGCGCAGGCTTCCCTTGCTGTTCATGAACGGGTTGTGGCTGCAGGGTGACAAGTCCATCGAGGAAGGGGCGGCTTCGCTTTTCCTATCCGCAAGCGATAACGCCCTGCATCCGCCGGGCCTCCCGAAGAATCCGAATGCCAGTCCTGCTTCAGATCCGGATTCATCATCGCCAGGTTCAGTATCCCCGGATTCATCATTGGAGAGTCCCGGCATCAAGCCGAATGAAAGCCGCATCCTCTACTTTTCGGCACCGGCCTGCAAGGCCTGCGAGCAGGCGGAGAAAGTGCTGACCGGCTTGAATGCCTCCTATCCGGTCATCGTGGATGGAGTTCCAGTCGATACGAATGTGACCGTCCAAACGTTCAGCCTTGGCGATTCTCAGAATGCCAAGCGGATCGGGTGGTACTTCACAGCCTATGGTGTGCCGGAAGCATCACAGACAGCCCCCATCTTCTTTTATGGAAACAAATGGATTTCCGGCGACTCAGCCGTATCGGGACAGCTCCTTGCTGACATTGCCGCCGGAAAAGGATTGGGAACCCGGATAATGCCCCCGGAACTGATGCTGGATCAGACAAATTCTCCAAATCTCGACAAGCCGACCTATAGCTTGCCCGGAGTACTGGCCACCGGTCTCCTGAACGGATTGAATCCCTGCTCACTGGCCATGATGCTGTTTTTCCTGTCTCTTCTGGCCGTAAGGCCGGGGGGGATCCTGAAGGCCGGAATCCTCTTTGCGACAGGGAAATTCATCGGATTCTGTTTGTTGGGAATCCTTTTTCAAGGCCTGTTTTCCCGGATGCAGGCCCCCTGGTTTCAAAGCGCGTCAAAGGTTGTCCTGATATTGCTCGCCGGCATGATGATCCTGCTGAACCTGAACGATTTCAGGGCCGCAGGGAAGGAATCCTACCAGTCCATCAGACTGCAGCTGCCGAAAAAGCTGCGGGGAATGAACCACCGGTGGTTAAAAAAAGTGGCGTCCCTGGAAGGGAGCCGGATCTTTCTGGCCGCCTGCCTTATATTGGGGCTGATTGTCTCCATCGGGGATTTTCTCTGCACCGGGCAAATCTATCTGGCAACCATTCTCTATGTCATGCAATCTTCAAATGGACTGGATACGCGAGCCATCCTGACGTTTCTGGGGTATGGAATCGCGTTTGTGACCCCGCTGCTGGTGCTGACTTTCCTGGTTCACAGGGGCCGGGAAGTATTCGACGTATCGGAATGGGTCAGGCGGCACATGCCGGCCATCAAGCTGGTGAACGCCTGTTTCTTTGTTCTTTTTGGTGTCTGGGTGGTGTTTTTCTGGTAGACTGGAAATGCTTCGCGGCGAATTACCATGAAGACCTGTGAATGCGCTGACGTCACAACGATTCGGTATTTCATTCAGCGCATTTACAGGCAAGACTTGCATACGTCAGCAGAATCATGCTCACTTGCGCACAACAACAACGAAGGAGGGTTTCGGGAAATGGACCTGCACCGCGTCGAGATCAGCCTGAAGGATGCGTCCGACAGGATCATGCTGAAGAAGAAGCTGACCGGGCTGCCCCTGCGTGAAGAAGTTGTGCTCAAGTGGAGCGTGGAGTGGTTCAACGACCCCGAACCCTGCATGATCCACCGTTCCGCTGTGATGAAACGACTCTTCATGGAATGGGCGGAGTACCTTGAGCCCTCCATGACTTCCGGGAAATGCGAGATGGCGTGGACCCGGGTACCGGCCCATCTCCGGCAGATGCTGCATGCGCCGGGTGAAATCCATTGCCTGATGGCGGAAGAGCGGAAATGAACGGAGGAAGACGGGTCTTCAGCCTGATCAGGCATCTTGGATGATAATGCTGCCCGGTCCCTTCTTTCGTGCTTCTTCCACGATCGCAGCCGTATCATCGATCGTTTGCCGGATGTTCAGCAACGAAATTTTCGTCGATACCAGGATGCCAATCTGACAAGTCATGGCGAACCCGCATCCGACCGAAGGGAAATCGAATGCTTCCATGCCGTGTACAATCCGTTCGCCATCCGCATGAAGTCTTCTTTTACGCTTTTGGCAAATAGGACGAACTCGTCACCATGTGCGCGGCCCAGGGCCATGTTTTCGCCGAGTTCCGCAAAACTGGCGCGAATGATATCGTAACAGGCTACGATGACATTGTCGCCAATATCAAAACCATATGCATCATTGACCCGCTTGAAATGGGAAATGTCGAATCGCAGCACACCGACCGGGTCCATGTCGGCACTGGCGGACAGGATATTTTGAACGGACTCCAGGAATAATTCCATGTTGGGCA
>JANYKF010000223.1 GCA_025361665.1 Clostridiaceae bacterium | reverse complement strand
TCTGTGGTGAAAAGGGAATTGTGTTTCGTGACACCCGCATTGTTGATCAGGGCGTCAAGACGGCCCAGGTCGGCGATCGCCTGTTTTGTGACCCGTTCCGGCACATCCGGGTGCTGCAGTTCCGCCTGATAGACAAAGCAGCGGCGGCCCAGCGCCTCGATGGAAGACTTCGTGCCCATGGCTTCATCGACGGCCGTGGCATATGTGATGGCGACATCGTATCCCTGTTCGGCCAGAACCAGCGCAATCCCCTTGCCGATGCCCCGGCTGCCGCCGGTGACAAAGGCACATTTTGTTGTTTTCATGTTTTCCATGCTTTTCCTCCAGCGACCTGTCAAGCCTTATTCATCCTGAATCTGCGCGGATATCCAATCTGCGGCTGATGCGCCGTTCCATCGGGCAGGCGCGTCTGCGCCCTACGGCTGATGTGCCGTTCCATCGGGCAGGCGCGTCTGCGTCCAGACGGTAACACCGCCGTCGCAGGGATACTTGGCCGCAAGCTTCTCGTCCATATCGATGCCAAGTCCGGGCTTCCCGTTCAGGTGCACATAGCCGCCGCGCAATTCCGGGCTTCCCGGGAACACTTCCATCAGCACTTCATTGATGCCTGCCCATTCCTGGATTCCGAAATTCGGGCAGGCCAGATCGAGATGGACATTGGCTGCGTGCCCGATCGGGGAAACGTCTCCGGGACCATGCCATGCCGTGCGGATGCCGAAGGCCTCGCAGAGGGTTGCCAGTTTCCGTGCGGGCGTGATGCCGCCGATTTGGCTGATGTGGACGCGGATGAAATCGATGAGCCGGTCCGCCACGAGGCGTTCCCACTCGTGGGGATTGTTGAACAGTTCACCCTGCGCAAGCGGGATGGCGCATTGGGCGCGCACCTGCCTGAACCATTCGCCCTGCTCCGGGGAGAGGATGTCTTCCAGGAAGAAAAGGCGATAGGGTTCCAGCGCCTTTGCGAGGCGGATGGCTTCCGAAGGGGCAATTCGTTCATGGACGTCGTGAAGGAGTTCGATCTCAAACCCGAGTTCCTTGCGGAGGTGCGCGAACATTGTCGTTGTGGATCGGACATATCCGTCCGGATCGTAGTAGATTCCTTCTTCAGAGCCGGCAGGTGCGAAATCCCGCACGGCTTTTCCGCCGTATCCGCCCCATTGCACGCGGATATGCCGAAGGCCGTCCGCCATGAAGGCACGCACTTTTTCCGTCAGCCCTTCGAGTGTCGGCGCGTCTGCATGACGGTACACGGCAGCTGCTTCCCGACATTTCCCTCCGAGCAGGTCATACACGGGCATACCGGCCATTTTTCCCTTGATATCCCACAAAGCCATGTCCACGCCGGAAATGGCGTTGTTCTCCACGGGGCCATTGCGCCAGTAAGCATTGTGATTCATTGTCTGCCATAGGTCTTCTATGCGGGAGACATCACGTCCGACCAGCAGCGGCTTCAGATAATCGTCCACCATGCAAGCTACAGCTTTATGACGATAGGCGAATGTGGCGCAGCCGAGGCCATAAAGCCCGGGCTCCGAGGTTTCTACCTTCACGACGATGAGGTTGATGCCGGCCGGCGCGGTGCAGATGGCCCGCACATCGCGGATGATGACTGCCATATCCTGTCCCTCCTGTGCTGTTCAGTATTGATTGTTTTTGAAGCGATCCACTTCATTCATGATCTGAAAGCGTGGATCCCATTCATTTGAGCCTGTATGAAACAAAGGCAAGTGCCTTGCTGTCCGGAGCCCAGGAATTGACGTTCAGTGTTCCCTGGCCGCCGAAGAGCTTGACCAGGGTGCGTGTTGCGCCGCCATCGGCCTGGAACAGGCGGATTTCGACGTTCTTGTTCGGGGGGTGGTTGCCCGGTGCGACATCACCCTTGGCATACGTGATGCAGGCGATCGTTTTCCCATCCGGCGAGATGTGAGGGAACCAGGTATTCGCCTCATCGAAGGTCATCTGCGTGGGGTTTGAACCGTCGGCCTCCATGCGCCAGGCCTGCATCAGGCCGCTGCGCGTGGAATTGAACCAGATGAACCGGCCGCAGGGTGAGTATTCCGGACCGTCGTCCAGGCCGGCGATGTTCGTCAGCTGCGTCTCCACGCCGCCTTCGACCGGAATGGTGTATACGTCGTATTGATCATTCCGTTCCGCGCAGTACGCCAGCGTCCTGCCGTCCGGAGACCATCCGTGCAGATAGCTTGGGGCGATGGGCGTGATCAGGCTGGGCATGCCTCCGGCCATCGGCAGCACATAGATGCGGGAAAGCCCATCCTCCTGCGTCTGGTGGCTTACGGCAATGTGGGTGCCATCCGGGGACAGGACATGGTCGTTGTTGCAATAATCTGCATAATGCGAATCAATGATTTTGCTTTCATGGGTTGCCAGATCGAATGTGCAAATGCATCCGCCGCTGTTGTAGACCAGGCTTTTTCCGTCTTTCGTCCAGTTCGGGGCTTCGATGAGGTCCTCAAACTCGGCCAGCAGGGTACGGACCCCTGTTTCCACATCCACGGTTTCCAGGATGCTGATGACATTGCGGTTTTCCCGGCCTCGTGGCTTTGTCAGCACTTTCATGGGCGTCTCCCTCCGATTTCACAGCAGGTGTTCATGCAAAAGTCGAAAATCGGCAATTGCACATGAATCAAGTTTGCGCTTCCAAATGGGAAGCAGATTTCATTTCCGATTCATCATACTGCATTGACCGTTTAATGGCAATTCATGTTTGATTCCTGCATAAAAACTCACTTTTATGAGTTTTTATGCAGGATGTCTCTGACATCCTGCATGTTGAAGGCGCATTTTGTGCCTTCAACACACCAAATCACATGATTCGGTGCATCCGGCGGCATTTGCCGCCGGATGCATGCAAGTTGCAAAATGCAACTTGCATGAAAAAGTCGAAAAT
>JANYKF010000197.1 GCA_025361665.1 Clostridiaceae bacterium | reverse complement strand
CTCGCAAAAGCGAGTATTTACACCAGAATCAAACATCGGTTGGTGAAAAGCCCGGGAGGTAACGCATGTCATTGAACGTGGCCATTCTGATTATTGTTTTGCTGGCATCGGTGTTCTTTATTTTTGTGGAAGTCTTCACGGTGCTATTCATGATGACGGGCATGACCGAAAGAAAAGCGCGCTTCCAGGTCATATCCATGCTGACGAGTACGGGGTTCACCACCAGCGAAAGCGAAGTCATCGTATCTTCCAGGCGACGCAGGCGTCTGGCCACCATCACCATGCTTTTCGGCTATATCTTCGCGGTTTCGATCGTATCCATGATGGTCAACGCGATCGTCACCTTTGAAAAAGTCGGAAACCAGAGCCCCATCAACACGATTATCATCATTGCCTCCTTTGGCGTTTTCCTTCTGCTGATCAAGCGGATCCCGTTCATCAGGGACAAGTTTGACAACCTCATCCGGAAAGCCGGCGCGAGGCTCATGTTCAGCGCAACATCCAACCCGCTGCTCGTGCTGGACTACTATGGAGATCGCGCCATCGTGGAAATCCGCATCACGGAAGTTCCGGAGCCACTTGCCGGAAAGACGCTCGCTGAATCGGACATGAAGAAGAACTTCGGGCTTCATGTTTTCGTCATCAAGCGCACCCATGAAATCAGGCATGAGGTCGGGCCGGATGACATGCTTCTTCCGGGGGACCGCATTGTCCTGTTCGGTTCACTGAATACAATCCACGATTTGTTCAGCATGCGGCCCTCCTTCGGGAAACATGACGATCCGGGCTGACCGGAATGGAACGGGATGGTTCACGTGCGGGAATGTAGGGTAGGTTGTTTCATGACGAGGTAACCGGTACGTTGATCGGAAGAGGCAACCGGGACGCTGGTAGGACGAGGTAATCAGTAGGTTGATAGGACGAGGTGTTTGATGGAACAGATGAAAGAATTCGAAAGGGATATGCTGAAAAGGCTTGGTGAAAAAATCAAAGTGACGGATCGAATCGATCCGGAGCTTTACACGCGCTATCAAGTGAAGAGGGGCCTTCGCGACATAGACGGACGGGGAGTCCTGGTGGGACTCACGGAAATCGGCGAAGTGCGGTCCTATATCGTCGAGGCGGAAGAGATGGTCCCCATTCCCGGGAAATTGATATACCGCGGCATTGAAATCAATGATATCGTAAACGGGTATCTGAAAGACGAACGGTTCGGATTTGAGGAAACCTGTTATCTGCTCCTGTTCGGCAACCTCCCGAACCAGGCGGAACTGGCGGATTTTGAGCGGCTTTTGTCGGAATACCGGAAATTGCCGGATGACTTTGTGCGCGACATGATCATGAAAATGCCAAGCAAGGACATCATGAATTCAATGGCGAGAAGCGTCTTGGCTCTTTACACGCTGGATGACGCGGCGGATGACACTTCCCTCGAAAATGTGCTGCGGCAGTGCCTGCAGCTGATAGCCTGGTTTCCCTTGATCGCCGTATACGGATATCATGCGTTCTCCCATTATCATGGAAACAAAAGCCTGTTCATCCACAGTCCTTTGCCGGAATTGGGCACGGCGGAAAACATCCTCCACATGCTGAGGCCGGACAGCCAGTATACGAAACTGGAAGCGAAGATCCTTGACCTGGCGCTTGTTCTTCATGCGGAACATGGCGGCGGCAACAACTCCTCATTCGTGACACACGTTGTCACCTCGTCCGGGTCGGACAGCTATTCCGTTGCAGCCGCGTCTCTCGGCTCCCTGAAAGGGCCCCGGCACGGCGGCGCGAACACCAAGGTCGTCCAGATGTTTGATGACATGAAAAAGTGCGTTTCGGACTGGGAGGACGTCGATGAAATCGGGACATACCTGATGAAGCTGCTCGACAAGGAAGCCTTTGACCGTTCAGGCCTGATATACGGGGTCGGCCATGCGGTCTATTCTATATCCGATCCGCGCACCCTCATACTCAAGGATTATGTCGAGCAGCTGGCGAAGGAGAAGGGGCTTGAGAAAGAGTTCAGGCTTTATGCGAAAGTAGAAAAAATGGCGCCTGAGATCATTTCGGGAGTCCGGAAGATGTACAAAGGCGTAAGTGCCAATGTGGACTTTTATTCCGGGTTTGTCTACAGCATGCTGGACATTCCACCGGAACTGTTCACGCCGATTTTTGCCATTGCCCGGGTAGCCGGATGGAGTGCCCATCGCATCGAGGAAATCGTCAACAACGGCAAGATCATCCGTCCGGCCTATAAAAGCGTGGCTGCGCGGCAGCCATACGTCGACATCGCGCTGCGCTGACACATTGATGAAGTCATGCGGGGCGAGTCAATCACCTTGAAACCGGCGAGTCCGTCACTGAACGCGACCCGCTTTGTCGTCCGTGTATTTCGCGATATCCATCGCATCCTGGATTTCGAGATCCTTCTCGCCGGCCAGGGATTCCAGGTGATGCCTGAATTCGTGCTTCAGCGTGTGCCTGAGCTCTTCCTTTATTCTTTCGGGGGGAAGTTGCCCGAATACGCTTGCGAAGGATCCATAATAGAGGGCAATGTACCGGCCAAGGTGCCCGTCGATCCGATATTCCCCCATGACGAAGAGATCGTTCCCCGTGCTTTTTGCGTGGTATTTGGCCTCCGGCAGGAGGATGATGCCGCCGTTGAGGTATTTGTAGAATTCTTGCGGGAGCTCACCGGCGATATCGTCCAGCATGGTTTCCATGTCTTCGATGGGTATCATCATCATTCCCCCAACACTTCCCAGAGATCCGCGAGCGCCGTGATTTCATACGTGGCCCGTATCCCGGTCCTGTTTTCCATCCGGTTCGGATTGTACCAGCATGTATCGATGCCGGAGTTGAGCCCGCCCTGGATGTCCGAGGTCAGGCTGTCACCCACCATCAATACGGTTTTCCTGTCGGAATGTCCGAGTTCCCGCAAGGCGAGTTCAAAGATGCGGGGGTCCGGCTTGGAAACGCCGGCAGCTTCGGATATGACAATCGCATCGAAATATCCTGCAATGGGTGCATTTGCGATCCTGTTCTCCTGAACACTTTTCAAGCCGTTTGTGACAATGGCCATCCGATATTTGCCGTGCAGGCGCTCCATCAGCCCGGCGCTACCGTCAAAGAGGAAGCAGGCGTTCCCAAGGTTTTCCTCGTAGGATCGGGCAAAATCCACCGGGGCAAAGCCCGCATGCAGGCGGTCGGCCAACCGCCTGAAACGCTCCACCTTCAACACCGTCTGCGTGATCCGTCCTTCCTCGAACTCCTTCCAGATGACGGCATTGACTTCCAGGTATGTTTTCAGATGAAAGGATTCATCATAGGGAATGCCAAAAGCGCGCATCGTCATTTCAAAGGCATGCTTCTCGGAACGATGGAAATCGAAAAGGGTTTCATCTGCGTCAAACAGGATGATTTCATATTTCATGGACAACCTCCGGCATATGCGGTATAACTGCTTTGTATTCAGCATAGCAGAAAGAGCAGGAGGATGCATGAAAACCCACTATGAAGGACTGGACCTGCTTCGCGGACTGGG
>JANYKF010000348.1 GCA_025361665.1 Clostridiaceae bacterium | reverse complement strand
TCCAGGAGTTCGCGCAGCAAGCGGACGCCCCGCTCGGAATCGCCGCCTGCGGATCCGTCACGAAACCGAATGTGAAGGTCTTGCCCGCCTCCGAGACGGGGGTGGTGAATCCGCCGGTGGCGCCATTGCCGCTGTTGCCGTCCGTGATCCGCCATTTGTATGCTGTTCCTGGCTTCAACCCGTAGAAGACTGCCTTGTGTTCATACAGAACCGCCTTTGTCGCGGGGTCCGCCATTTTTGTGACCGTGTTCGTCGCCACCGCCTGTTTGGCCGCCGCAGTGAACGAACCGGCATAGGCATCCGCTTCCATGACCAGGACAGACGTCCCGGCTGAAGCGGCAGACAGCCAGTGAATGGTCATGCCGCCCGGTTGAGAAATCGGCGAAATCGTCACGGCAAGCGAGCTCGTGCCCTCGGATGCAGCCCCGATCACCACGCTGACGGTTCCGGATGAAAGACCTGCCTTCACGGCCCGGAGCACGAGCCGGCTGCCGGCGGAACGGGCCGCGACGGCCTTCGTGTCCGCGATGCCGTTCTTGTCCGTCGTGGCGATGGGACCTTTTCCGGAACCTTCCACATAGATTGCCGCACCGGCGACAGGCGAACCGTCATGGTCGGACACGGCGAGGCGTGTGCTGCCTCCGGCTACGACATTTCGAACATCAAGGCTGTAGGCGGGTTCGATCAGAATCGCCGTTTCAGGCAAGCTGAAGGTCTGCGTCGATTTCAGCCCGGAGGCCTGCAGAAATGCCTTTCCGCTTTTGATCAGCGCCGTTCCGCTGGCAGTGGCTTTCGCCTTGAAGCGGAAGGTAAGCATTTTCCGATCGACGGTTTTCACCGTGCTGTTGAGGCCGGACAGGGCGATCCGCCAGATGCCCGCCTTCGTGTCCGCGGCATTCACCGAGACCTTTGCGCTTGAAACCCATTTTTCCAGGCCCATCTGGATGCCGGCCTTTTTCGCATCCATGTCGACCGGTTCAAGCAAGGCCGGATCCCAGGCCAATTCCAGTGTCATTGCCTTCATGGGGTTCGGGTTTCTGACCTGGACAACCGCGTCGAATGTACCGCCGGACGGTATGACATCCGGCATCAGGAGGGATGCCTGGGGGGTCGCGTTGTCCACCTTGAAGGACCAGGTCCGGGCACTCTTGTTGCCGAAACGATCCTCAACACGAAGCTGCGCGACATGGAAGCCGCCGGCAAGAGGAACCGGCTGGCCGAAGGCGCGCTTGACGAGGAGGCTGCTGCCGTCGCCGGAGACCTGCAGGCCATCCAGCGTGACGCCATCGAGTGACAGGGCGATCCTTTCCGGATTCAACCCGGAACCGCCCGCTTCATCCGATACCGCCACCGTCAGGGTCAGAACGCCGGATTTCACCGCCTCGCCATCCTGAGGCCAAACGGCATCCACAGACGGTGGCACCAGGTCGTCGTTCTTCAGCCCGTAGATCGCCCTGAACCGGTCAAAAAGAAGGATTCCGCTTTTCTTCATGTCTTCCTGCGTGCAGAGAACGCGCAGCGGCACGGTCAGAGAATACGGCGCCGAGAGTCCTTCCGGGATGTGCGCTTCGACATATTTCCAACCGGACCAGTCGACCCCGCCTTTTCCGGTCTCCGCCCTGTATTCCGCCGTATAGTCGAGATCGGCTTCCCTGCCGGCGGCGTCCGTCAATTTGGCCCGCAGCCAGTTCCGCCCTCCATCCCCATATACCCAGCAGCCGATGGCGGTCGGCTTGCCCTCGAGTGCCAGAGGCACAAGCGTCATGATGCCGGCAGCATCCGGCGGACCGGCCGGTCCCGCAAAGACGCCGGTCACCCCTTTTTCCGCATCGTTCTTCGGGGTAAAATCATAGAAAAGGCGCAGAAATCCGTCCCCGAACAAAGCCTTCTCCGGATCCCGGATGCTTCTGACGGCGCCCTTCCCGGTTGGGGTCAGCAGGACCGTCCAAACTGGAAGGCTCTCGAATGTCTCCACATCCACGGGATTGCGGGAGATGTAAACGGGAACCTGTGTTCCGGTCCCATTCCAGGAGACAGAAACGACCCCTGTCGCCTCCGGCGCGTTCGCAGCCGTGAACAGGCCATCTGCCGTCACTGTGCCCACAGCCGGGTCAGCCGTCCAGGTGAAGCTGGCATTCACGCCTTTGACATCAATGCCCTCGACATAGCCGGAAGCTTTCAGGTCGACTGTTTCGCCGGCTGCAACGGTCAGGGAGGAAGGGGATACCCGGATCTCCGTCAGGTTACTGGGAATGATGAAGCTGGCCTGGCCCGTCGCGCCGCCCGCGGCTGCCGTGACCGTGTACAGGCCGGGTGCGCCGCCTGCAGTCAGGGTGCCGTCCGGCGCGAAGGTTCCCCCGTCCGTCGTCCAGACGGTTCCTGGCGGCACATCGGCGGCATGGTAACCGGCGTCCGTCGCCTTCACGCTCCAGGATGCGGAAGAACCAGGCAGCAGATAGCTTTTCCCCGGATACAGATGCAGCTGCACGGCCACCCCGGCCGGCAGCAGGCGGGTGACCGGGTCAGGAATGGCGGACGCAGGCGTTTTAGAAATGAGCAGCAGCGCATTCGAAACTTTTCGCTCGGAGCCATCCGACGGGCGATTGACCAGCAAGGGATCAACGGTTCCGGGCAATCGGGCAGCGGCGGTGGACGAACCTCCCCCATCGCAGACGATGGCATCCGCGCAGCCCATCTGAAGCATCAGGCGCGCCCCTTCCTGATAGCTGATGCCGTTGCTCCAGGCAGGCAGGCGCCCATCGACCTCCAGCATGACTACCCGGCCGTCCGTTTTTTTCCCGATAAGCGTCGCGGGGTTGATGTTGGTCGCACTGAGCCCCAAAACAGGTGCTCCGTTTTCAAGAAGGCGGTGCAGCCCGCCGATGGCTTCCATGACGCCGGTCCACTGGCCGTCGAGATCCTTCGCCTCAAGCCTGACAACATCCCCGACCGCCATTTGCGAGAGGTTGATGTAACCGTTCATGCCGGTGCGCGCTGACAGCACCACCTGACCCGGGCCGACGGGAGTGCCCAGGGTATCCAGCCGGACTTCCGCCACGACACCTTCGATCGCTCCTCCGATGACAAGCCTCGTATCCGGCGTATTCACGACGACATCGACGCCCAGCTCATCCGAACCGGCCCTCGCGCCGTATGCGGCGGAATAGACGTAAGGGCCGAAGTCCCCCTCATCCTTGTTGAAATGAAAAGCATTCATCGGCAGTCCATTCCTGTACATTGTGTATTGCATGGAAGGATTTCCCATGACAACCGAACCATCCGCCTTGAATCCCACTGCAAGGTAACCGGATCCATCAGAACTCAGTACGGCACCGTTGCGGACCAGAATGCCAAGCGGCGTGCCGGTGGCGAGGTTGAAAAAATCGCCGTTCACGCCGCCGACCACATTCAGGCCCTGGGCGCGGGCGTCGGCAATGAAGTCGGACAGGGTCCTGCGTTCCGTGAGGACGGAACCGCTCCAGGCCAGAGCGGCAGCCTCCGGGTTTGTGCCATCCAGTGTGAAGGAATTGAATACAACCGCCCTGCCCCCGTCATTGAGCCCTTTCCAGGTATCGTATGTGATACCGCGGGCCAACGCCCTCCTTTCGGAAATGATGGGATTTCCGGGAAGGAATCCCTGGACATCCCGATAGGTGATGGCACCAGACGCAATTGGGGACAACAGGGTCAGCATGCCTGCCAGCAGTAGGGCGACGATGTTTTTTCCTTTGTGGTTGATCATGTTTTCTCCTTCTCCATTCAATCCGCACGGAAAGTCGGATCGGCTGCGGCCGGTCTCTGTCCCCACCAGTGTAGCACACGACGGCACTTCGGAAAAAGAAACAACCGGATTGACGCGAAAGCGTAAAACGGATGAAATGAATGCATGAAGCGGGCAGATGAAATGCATGAAGCGGGCAGATGAAATGATCGTATGAAACTGGTGCATGATAATGGCGCATGAAATGAATGCATGAGTGGTATAATGCAGGTATGGGCGGGTCGCCCGCCCATACCCGTGGCATGCAGGAAAGGATGGTATCAGATGAATTGTTCGAAATGCGGCGCGACATTGAGGGATGGAGCCCGTTTCTGCAGCACCTGCGGATTCGACGCCTCCTCTGCGGAAATCGATGTTGTCCCCCGGAACGCTCCCGCCAATCCGCCGCAAAACCAGCAAGGCAATCCGTCGCAAAACCAGCAAGGCAATCCGCCGCAGGGCCAGCAGAATTACCCGCCGCAAGGCCAGCCAGGATACCCGCCGCAAGGCCAGCCCGATTACCCGCCGCAAGGCCCGCCCGGTTACCCGCCGCAAGGCCAGCCCGGTTACCCGCCGCAAGGCCAGCCAGGTTACCCGCAGCAAGGCCAGCCCGGTTAACCGCCGCAAGGCCCGCCCGGTAACCCGCAGCAAGGCCAGTCCGGTTACCCGCCGCAAGGCCCGCCAGGTTACCCGCCGCAAGGCCCGCCAGGTTACCCGCCGCAAGGCCAGCCCGGTTACCCGCCGCAAGGCCAGCCCGGTTA
>JANYKF010000110.1 GCA_025361665.1 Clostridiaceae bacterium | reverse complement strand
CGATGGCCGCATCGTGAATGGTTTTCAGGAACAGCTCCTGGGATACGTGGTGAGAGCAGGAGCAGCTGACGAGGAACCCGCCGGAATTGATGATTTTCAAAGCCCGCAGATTGATCTCCTTGTAACCGCGGACAGCTCCTTCCACAGCAGCCCTTGTCTTTGTAAAGGCCGGCGGGTCGAGGATGACCACATCCTGCATGTCCTTTCGGTCCGAAGCGGCACGAAGCCAGTCGAACGCATTACCTTCCACAAAAGCCGCACGCTCTGAAAACCCGTTCAGGGAAGCATTCCGTTTCGCGCATGCGACAGCGTGGTCCGAGATGTCAACACCCGTTACCGATGCAGCCCCGTAATGGGCGGCGTGCAAGGCGAACGAACCGGTATGTGTAAAGCAGTCCAGGACCTTTTGCCCAGCCACGAGCGGTTTCAATGCGGCCCGATTCTCTTTCTGATCAAGGAAATAGCCGGTCTTCTGGCCTTCCGCCACATCCACCAGGAACCGGATGCCGTTTTCCTTCATTTCAACAAGAGTGTCAAAGGGTTCCGACAGGAATCCAACCTGCTGCGGAAGGCCTTCCAAATCCCGTACAGGGACATCGTTGCGTTCATAGATCCCACGCGGCTGAATGATTTCCTGCAAAAGGGACACGATCATGTTCTTCATTTTATCCATGCCATAGGACAAGGTCTGAATGACGAGGATATCGCCGAACTTATCGACGATCAGACCCGGCAGGAAATCGGACTCGGCGAAAATGACCCGGCAGCTTTCCGTGTCCGCCACCTTCTGCCGATAATTCCAGGCCTGACGGATACGTCTTTCGAAGAAACTACGGGAGATGATCTCGTCCCACCGGGTCAGCATGCGGATGGTGATCTGGGAGAGGGGGTTGTAGAAACCGCGGCCAAGGTAACGGCCGTCCTGCGCATGGACATCCACGGTGTCACCGGGGTTGGGGCTGCCGGACAATCGCTCGATGTCGCTCCGGAAAAGCCATGGGTGGCCGGAATCAACACGGAACTCCTTGTTTCGGATCAAAAATGCCTTGGACATGGATGATGCTCCTATCCGCCATCGCATGGGAGTGACTGTACAATTGTAGCACACATGGACCGGTTCGTCATGCGGTGCCGGCAGTGAATTTTGGAAAATGTTGACATTATGTTGACGGTGCATTGGCAGTGAAGAGGTGAAACCAGCAGAATTCGGGTTGTTTCGATGCCGGATTGTATGGGATAATGGAATATGACATCGTACGGAACGCCTGTCACGGCGTTTCGCAGGAGGATGCACATGGAGATGATGAAAATCTGGTTTGCCTCTTCAGAAGTCGATCCGTTCATCAAAACGGGCGGTCTGGCCGATGTGGCCGGATCGCTGCCCGTCGCGCTCAGAAAAATGGGGATCGACATCCGGGTCGTCATGCCCAAATATGGACAGATTGCCGCAAAATATACGGACAGGATGGAATTCCTCGGCAGCGTGGAGGTCGACTTGACTTGGCGCAGGCAGTATTGCGGCATTTTTCGCCTTGTCGAGAACGGGGTCACCTGTTATTTCCTCGACAACGAGTATTATTTCCATCGGGACTGGTATTACGGGCAGTCAGACGACGGAGAGCGGTTCACCTTTTTCTGCCGTGCCATTTTGGACACTTTGCCGAAAATCGGCTTTCAACCGGACATCATTCATCTGAACGATTGGCAGACCGGCCTGACGGGGCTTTTTCTTGATGCGCACTACCGCCAGTTCCGAGATGACGGATTCTTCCGGAACATCCACACGGTCTTCACCATTCACAACCTCCGCTACCAGGGCGTTTTTTCACGGGACATGATGGATTCCGTCCTCGGGCTTTCCTGGACCTACTTCAACCCGAACGGCATCGAGCACAACGGCGCGGTCAGCTTCATGAAGGCGGGATTGAATTTTTCCACGCGCATCACCACGGTCAGCAAAACCTATGCGCAGGAGATTCAAAGCGAGTATTTCGGGGAGAATCTGTCGGGAACCATCAACCGCAGAGCCGCGGATCTGCGCGGCATTGTCAACGGAATCGATTATGAGCTGAACAATCCGGAAGGTGATGCACGTCTGTTCACTCCTTTTTCCGCAACCGACCTTTCGGGAAAACACGCCAACAAAGCGGCGCTGCAGAAGCAGATGCACCTTCCTGCAAAGGATGACATTCCCCTGGTGGGCATCATCTCGCGCCTGGTGGACCAGAAGGGGTTCGATCTGGTCGCCCGCGTCCTGGAAGAGATTCTCTCGTATGATGTGCAGATCATCATCCTCGGAACCGGCGACAAGCAGTACGAGGATTTGTTCCGTTCGGCCCATCACGCGCATCCGGCAAAGGTATCGGCCCGTATTCGCTATGACGCGCTTCTGGCTCAGCGCATATACGCCGCGTGCGATTTCTTCCTCATGCCGTCACGGTTCGAACCCTGCGGCCTCAGCCAGCTGTTCAGCATGCGATACGGCACAGTTCCCGTGGTCCGGGAAACAGGCGGCCTCAAGGATACCGTCATTGCCTACAATGCGGTCACGGGGGAAGGAACGGGCTTCACCTTCGCCAACTACAACGCGCACGAGATGAAGGATGCCCTGCTGCGCGGAATGGCCGTGTTCGCGGACAAGCCGGCCTGGGAAAGGCTGGTCAGAACCTGCATGCTCCAGGACTTCAGCTGGGAGCATGCAGCCCGCGAATATATGGCGCTTTACCAGGAAATCCTCGATCATTCGAATCCCGGAACCGATGCGCCGGCGCAGCCTATCCATGCGAACCCCGTCGGAATTTCGGAGCCAAACGAATCGGTGGAACCGGCCAGGTCCGGGAACGGTATGGAGGAATCAAGATGAGTGCCATATCAGACAGGCCACCCTTCATTTTTCCCGTGGATTTCTCCGGCACCCTCGTGATTCGGAAGGGAAGAGAAGTCGTCTTTCAGGCAGCCCGCGGGTATGCGAACCGGAGTGACTACATGCCGAATGGCATCGGGACACGCTATTCGCTTGCCTCCGTCAGCAAAGCCTTCACGGCGGTTGCCATCCTGCAGCTGGCGGAAGAGGGGAGGTTTCTTCTTGAAGAGGAGGTTTTCACGCTGCTGCCGCATCAGTCTTTCCTCCATTTCACCCCGGGAGTGACTGTCCATCGCCTTCTCACCCATTCGTCCGGTATCCCGGATTATTTTGACGAAGCCGTCCAGGATGATTATGCCGCACTGTGGCAGGAACGGGCGGCATCCAGGATGCGCCGCCCGGCTGATTTTCTTCCGATGTTCCGGGATCGGCCGATGCAATTTGTTCCGGGAACCGCTTTTCGCTACAATAATGCCGGATACATCCTGCTGGCCCTCCTTGTGGAAGAAATGACGGGAAAGCCGTTTGCCGAGGCGATGGCGGAACGTGTATTCCGAAAAGGCGGCATGGCGGGTTCCGGATATTTCGCACTCGATCGGATGCCTTCCTGCTGCGCGACCGGTTATCGGGAAGACGAAATCGGCTGGCGGTCGAATATTTTTGACATCCCGCCCGTCGGGGGCGGGGATGGCGGTGCATGGAGCCATGCGCAGGATCTGCTGCGTTTCTGGGATGCGGTTTGCGATGGAACCCTGCTGGGCCAGACAATGAAATCGCTCATGCACAAGAGGCACCAGACCGCGCGGAACGGGGACGGATATGGATATGGCGTCTGGCTCAAAGACATGGGGGATCATGATGCCTGGTTCCTGGAGGGATGCGATCCGGGCGCGAGTGCCTTCTCCTTCCTGGATCCGGTCCGGGAAGTGTCTTTTGTCATATTGAGCAATACGGACTATGGTGTATGGGACCTGAGCGCGGAGATCATTCGCCTGGTTCGGCGAGGAGAGATATGAACGATGCGGTGTTGATGGAGGAGAAATATCAACGGCTGACAAGCCTGCTGAAGGAGTGGAAGAGTGTCTGCGTGGCCTTTTCGGCGGGCGTCGACAGCAGTTTCCTGCTGGATGCGGCGCATCGGGCCATCCCGGATGGCGTGATGGCCGTCACGGTTCTCAGTTCGATGGTTCCCGCCCGGGATGCGGAGGAGGCCAGCGCATTCTGCGCCGCGCGCGGCATCCGGCTGGTAACCTTGCAGGCAGATGAATTCTCCATACCGGAATTTGCTGGAAATGCTCCGGAACGCTGTTATTACTGCAAGCGAAACATTTTTTCCCGCATACTGCTTGCGGCACGGGAAAATGGCATCTCCACGGTTGTCGAAGGCTCCAATGCCGATGATTTGGGAGATTATCGCCCGGGCATGCGGGCATTGGCGGAACTTGGCATCCGGAGCCCGATGCTGGACTGCGGTCTGTCGAAAGCCGAAATTCGCGCACTGGCCAGGCGGAACGGGGTGGCGGCGTGGGACAAACCGGCCGGAGCCTGCCTGGCGACCCGGGTTCCCTTCGGAACCCGCTTGACGCCGGAACTGCTGGGTTTGATTGAACGGGCCGAGTATGCGCTGGCTGATCTGGGCTTTTCCGGTGGCCGCGTGCGCGTTCACGACATGCTGGCCCGCATCGAGCTGCCGGTATCCCAAATGGGGAAGGCTGTTGACGAACCCCTTCGGACCGCCTTGACGACGGTCATGCGGGAGTTGGGGTTCCGCCATGTGTGTCTTGATTTGGAAGGATATGTAAAAGGAAGCATGAACCGGGCAGTCCTGCCGTAATGACATTTCTCCCGAAGTGGGTATGGAAGAAATCGGAAATCGGGTTGAACAGGAAAGGGAATTTCATGGATGTGAAGGAAATCAGACAACTGCTCGACGCGGTATCCACCGGGGGCCTTTCGACGGACGACGCGTTTGGACGTCTGCAATGGCTGGCCTCGAGCGACATCGGTTATGCGAAGATCGATTACAGGCGCGCGCTGCGCAACGGATTCCCGGAGGTCATCTACTGTCCCGGCAAATCCCTGGAGCACCTGCAGGGCATCATAAGAGACATGATGGAAAAAAGCAGCGGCAACATCCTGGCATCCCGGGCTGACAAAGCGGCATACGAAGCAATAGCGGCTGTGACGACAGAAGCGGTCTATCACGAAGCGGCGCGAACGGTCGTGGTGAAGCGGCAGCCGTACGGTTCCACCAAAGGACACGTGCTGATCATATCGGCCGGAACGGCGGACATACCGGTTGCGGAAGAGGCAGCAGTCACTGCAGAGGTGCTCGGGAACACCGTCAAAAGGCTGTATGATGTCGGCGTGGCCGGCATCCACCGGCTCCTGTCGCAAGTGGAGACGATGCGGGATGCTTCGGTCATCATCGTCATAGCCGGCATGGAGGGCGCATTGCCTTCGGTGGTCGGAGGCCTTGTCAGCCAGCCTGTCATTGCGGTGCCCACCAGCGTCGGGTACGGGGCCAGTTTCGGAGGCATTTCAGCCCTGCTGGGCATGCTCAACAGCTGCGCATCCGGCGTGGGCGTCATGAACATCGACAACGGGTTCGGAGCGGCATGCCTGGCCAACCGCATCATGAAGCTCTGCGAAGGGGAAAAAGCATGAAAATCCTGCACATCGACCTGCCGTCCGGCATCAGCGGCGACATGACCCTGGCGGCCTTTTTGGATGTGGGTGTGCCGGAATCCGTCCTGCGGGAGGGATTGGCTCGTTTTGGCCTGGACGGATATGAATTGACGGTGGAACCCGGACAAAAAGGCGGCATCTCCGGCAGGCACGTGAACGTGATGCTGGCGGATGAGGCGGAAGCCGGCTGTGATCACCATGGCAAAGGGCATCACGGACATCACGGACATCACGGACACGATCATTCAACAGGCGAACATGCCGGGCACAGCCACCAGGAGCACGATCATTCCGGCTCTGAACATGCCGGGCACAGCCACCAGGAGCACGATCATTCCGGTTCCGAACATGCCGGGCACAGCCACCAGGAGCACGATCATTCCGGTTCCGAACATGCCGGGCACAGCCACCAGGAGC
>JANYKF010000105.1 GCA_025361665.1 Clostridiaceae bacterium | reverse complement strand
GACGTTTTGGACAGAAAACGCATCCGCCTTGGGTGACGCAATCCCGCGAGGAAGTCATCTGCCATGACCAGAAAAAGCGAAAGGAGTACCCGTGTCAGGAAAGAAGGCACCACGACCGCAACTGGATCGGTTTTTCCTTTTGGCCGTCGCCATTGTCATTGTGGCGGTCCTTTTCGTGGCACGGCTGGTCGATCTGCAGCTGGTTCACGGCGCTGCATACCGGCAGGAGACCATATCACGCATCTCCACCAACGGCACCATCCACGCCGCACGCGGCAACATCTTCGACCGGAACGGCGTGCCCATCGCCGGCAGCCGCATGGGTTTCTGCGTGGAATACGTCGATGTGAAAATGGCCAATGCCGAAAAAAATGCCATGCTGTTGGCGTTGTGGAGGGTATTCGAGAAATACGGAAAGAAGATCGACACCCGCCTGGGCGACATCATCGACTGGAAACACCGCCTGGTCCTGACGAAGGACGATGCGGCACGAAAAGCGCTGCTTGACGTCATCCTGCTGAATGAGGCGGACCGGGCCGGGCTTGTCACAGGCGACCAGATCCTCAACTACATGCGGGACCGCACCTTCGAGATTGGTGTTCTGAAAACGGAGTCCGGAAAAATCGAGCGAACGGATGAATACAGCGAAGAGGAAATCTGGGTCCTTTTGCAGCTCCGTTATGAAATCCTGAAGTTTCAGCCCAAACTGAACAATCCCATGCTTTTGGCGGAAGACGTCGATGTGCTGGCCATGTCCGAAATCGAAGAACGCAGCCCGGAATTCCGCGGGGTCACCACCTTTGTGAAGCCATATCGCGAGTATTATGAAGCGGAAACGGTTTCCCACCTGCTCGGATATGTCGGCATGGCAACCGATCGGGAGGTTCGGAACCTCAACGGTACCATTGTGGAGCGGACGCGGGTACTGGCCTCCGGTTCCCTGACGCACATCTGGCCCAGGATCGGGGCTGATGGGGCGGAACTGCCCCTGACGAAGGCGCAGAAGGATCAGAACAAGAAGACGGATGCGGAAGTGACGGCATACGGAAAGACCAATCCCGGTGCGCTTTACACGAACCGGGATATCATTGGCAAGAGCGGCATTGAACTGGGCGGCGAAACGCTGCTGAGGGGGATTGACGGCCAGACCACGAAGGAAGTGGATCGAAACGGCCGGACCACGGAGGTGTCGCTGGATCGAAATCCCCAACCGGGCGCAGACGTATACCTGTCCATTGATCTGACGCTGCAGCAGGCCGCCGTGGAGTCCCTCCGGCGGAACATCGAGCGCATCCGCCTCATGGGTGGAAAGAAGAATTTCGGGGACGCCGATGCGGGCGCCGTGGTGGCAATCTCCGTCCATACCGGGGAAGTGCTGGCCATGGCCAGCTGGCCGGATTACGACCCGAATGTGTTTTTGAAGGGGGATGGCGCCGCCATCGCGGACCTGCTTTCCAGCAAGGGGCAGCGGACGTGGAACCGCGCGACGCAAGGTGCCTACCCGCCGGGTTCCGCCTACAAGCCCCTCGTCTCGGTGGCGGCCCTGGAAACGGGAACGATCACGCCGGCGACCCGCATCCAGTGCAACTGGACCGATGCCTGGCTGAACACGAAGCTGGAAACGGATGCAAAGACCAATCTGACCAACCTCGAGGGGAATCAGGGTTACATCAACCTCGAGAGGGCAGTAGCCACCTCCAGCAACATGTTCTTCTACAAGGTCGGCGTGATGACCGGGATCGACAACATCACGTCTTTCGCCCGCCTTTTCGGCTTCGGCAGGAAGACCGGCATCGAGATCGACGAAAGCACCGGTTCGCTGGCCTCACGGGAATACAAGAGGCTCTATTATAATGAAGGCTGGTATCCCCTGAACACCGCCATGGCCTCCATCGGCCAGCTGTACAATGCCTTCACCCCGCTGCAGATGGCGAATTATGTGGCGACACTGGCAAACGGGGGGACGATGTATACGCCGCACCTCATCCGTATGGCCATGTCCGAAACCGGAACGGTGCTCAAGGGCATGGATGTGCCCGGGCAGAAGCTGAACGTGTCGGAAGCGAATCTGGCGGCGGTGCGCAAGGGCATGGTCGCGGTCGCAAACGCCACGGATGGCACAGCTGTCAGTGTTTTCAGGGACTTTCCCTTCCAGGTGGCCGGCAAGACCGGTACGTCCGAAACGGGCAATGAGAAGCGGGGCGAGTCCTCGCATGGCCTTTTTATCTGCTACGCCCCCGCGGACGATCCGGAAATCGCCGTGGCCGTTGTCATCGAACACGGGGTCTGGGGGGCCTACACGGCGCCTGTTGCACGGGATGTGCTGATGTCCTATTTCCGCCTGAATGAGGGAACCGGTACCGTGACTGCGGGAAACAAGGCCGGTGAAGCGAAATCCGTTCCGGAACGGGTGATTGTCGGGGAAACGCAGGTCATCTGGTAGAACACGCATACCTCGCGGCGAATCACAGGAAGACCTGTGAATGCGCCAGCATCATTACGATTCAGTATTTCATTCAGCGCATTTACAGGGTGGAAACCAAAGAGAACCCAATTCGAAGGAGAGCATGCCCCATGGAAGAAAAAACCATCATTTTCAAAGGAAGCACAGAAGGATTGGCCATTATCATCCCCGAGTCATATACGGCCGATCAGGTCATGACCGAAGTGGGAGAGAAAATCCAGGCGGCCGCCCGATTTTTCAAAGGAGCGCATCTGAATGTGACCTACAGGGGCATCCTTCTGACTCCCGAGGAAGAAACAAAGTTATTCAGCATCCTCGATCATTACAGCGGGGCCATCATCGGGAGCCTGCATGTCGCGGCGGCGGCGGTCGTCGCGGAACCGGCGGAAGGACCGGCTGGCAGAAAACCGGCAGCCGGTCCTTCCTTGCGGCGTTTCTTCACGAAGGGCCAGGACGAAAGCGACTGCAAGTTCGTCCGGAGCACCCTGCGCGGCGGAACCAGGATCCAGTATGAGGGTTCCGTGGTTGTCATCGGGGACGTGAACCCGGGAGCGGAGGTCATCGCCACAGGCAACGTCATTGTACTCGGCCTGTTGAGGGGGATGGTCCATGCCGGTTCAGGCGGTTCCCGCGAGGCCTTCATCGCGGCATTGAAACTCAAGCCGACCCAGCTCCGCATCGCGGATCTCATCGCGCGCAGTCCGAACGACCCGGATACTACGGGTGCGTTTCCCGAGATTGCTTCCGTGCGCGAAGGCATCATTGAAGTGAACCCTCTTTATGAAAGGCTTTGAGCGCCTTTTCCCCCTGTGCTGCGAAGCATCGGCCGTTTGACTTTTCATAGGAAAACGGATATATTCATTACAGTGTGTCAACTGTGATTGGCATGCAAATTCGGCGAAGCCGCATATGCATCCTTGCGTGTATCACTTGGGGCGGCACAGGCAAGCCGTTGCCAAAGCCACTTTGTGGTTTCCTTCCCTGGAAAGGCCGTGCGGACCTTCGCACGGGAAGCATTTCACCGTATACTACCCTGTATTTGTGTTGCAGGTGAACAATTTTTGCCGAGCATAGGGCACAAATACAGGTCTGGCCGGTGATTCGCCGCAAAGCACGTGCAGACTAATGAAAAATACCGGAAAGTTGGAGGATAAGGGATGGGAGAGGTCATTGTCATCACGTCCGGCAAGGGGGGCGTCGGGAAAACCACGACAACAGCCAACCTGGGTACCGGACTTGCCTTGCAGGGGAAGAAAACAGTTTTGATCGACACGGATATCGGCCTTCGCAACCTGGACGTCGTCATGGGCCTCGAGAATCGAATCGTCTATGATCTGGTGGATGTCGTGGAGGGGACCTGCCGGGTGAAACAGGCGCTCATCAAGGACAAGCGCTTCGATGGCCTCTATCTGCTGCCCGCCGCGCAAACGCGGGACAAGAACGCCGTTTCACCGGCACAGATGGAAAAGCTGTGCGCCGAACTGAAGGAAGAATTCGACTTCGTCCTCATTGATTGTCCGGCCGGCATCGAACAGGGGTTCAAGAATGCCATCGCCGGGGCAGACAAGGCGTATGTCGTCACGACACCCGAAGTGTCCGCCGTCCGGGATGCCGATCGCATCATCGGCCTGCTGGAGGCAAATGACATCCGGAACCCGAAGCTCATCGTGAACCGGCTGCGCCCGGACATGGTCAGACGGGGCGACATGATGACCATCGACGACATTCTGGACATCCTCGCCATCGATCTCCTCGGCGTGATTCCGGATGACGAGAACATCATCATCTCCACGAACCGCGGCGAACCCGCCGTGGCCGACTCGAAAAGCCAGGCCGGCCTCGCTTACCGCAACATCACGCGCCGCATCCTCGGTGAGGAGATCCCTTTCATCGATTTGGCCGCCCGGCACAGCCTGTTCACGAGAATGAAGAAGCTCTTCGGCTTCAAACCGGCTTGAGGAGGTGGATGGAAATGATGGATCTGTTGAAGCTGCTCATGCGGAAAAAGGAAAACTCGAAAGATATCGCGAAGGAACGCCTCAAGCTTGTGCTGATACACGATCGCTCCACGTTTTCGCCGCAATTCCTGGAGATGGTCAAGGGTGAGATCATCAAGGTCATTCAGAAATACATGGAGGTCGACGAGGAATTGCTCGACATCCAGCTGACCAAGACCACCAGCGACGATGGCGAGCGGGTCATCCCCGCATTGGTGGCCAACATTCCCATCCGGAGCATGAAACAGGGAATACGCTAGCGTCTTGATACAGATGGAGGTTCCCATGCATATCGCCCTGATTGCGCATGACAACAAGAAGGAACTGATGGAGGCGTTTTGCATCGCCTACAGTTTCGTGTTGAAGAAGCATCATGTCTTCGCAACGGGAGGCACCGGTGCCATTGTGGCCGAATCGGCCGGCCTGCCGGTCACCACGCTGGATTTCGGAGCACTCGGCGAAGAGCAGATCATAGCCCGGATCGCTTACAACGAGATGGATCTGGTCCTGTATTTCGGCGATCCGGAGGTTTCGGAAGACAATCGGAACCTGCTGCGCCTTTTGGCACTCTGCGACAGGAACAACATTCCGTTGGCCACCAACCTGGCCGCCGCGGAAATCATGATCAACGGTCTGCAGCGCGGAGATTTCGCATGGCGCGAGCTGATCAACCGATGATGCCTCAAAACCAGCCTAAACGGCCGCAGCGTGACCCATGCGCCTGATGCGGACGCACCGCCCGACTGCCCCGGATGATTTGCGAAAAACGGAGGAGCACCGCCCAATGGAACTATTCATGGAGAAAATTGTAAAACGGAAGAAAACCGGGCTGGACATGGCCATCGTCACGGGTGAAATTGTTGCCTGCGTCATCCTGGCCTTTGCGGCCTTCGCCTTCATTCCGTCGATCGGCATGTTTGTCGCGGTCGCCCTGGGCTACGGCACCTGGTATCTGGTCACCATGCGGAGCATGGAATTCGAATATGCCCTGACGAACGGAGAACTCGATATCGACCGGATCATCGCTCGGCGGCGGCGCAAGCGCATTTTCTCCGCCAACGGCAAGGAATTCGAGATGGTCGCGCCGGTCAAATCCGTCTACTATTCAAATGAATACAAAACCATGAAAAAGGTCGTCGATGCCACCGCAGGCAAAGAAGCCGAAGGGGTTTGGTTCATCGTCACCCATTTTGGCGGCAATCGCGGCGTTGTACTGTTCCAGCCGACTTCGAACATGATAGAGGCGCTCTGGCACATCAATCCGAGAAAAGTCATGCGGAGCTGAACGGATGAGGCGCATGCAAAACGGAAACCCGACGGATGATCCCCGAAAGGGGCGTTATTTGACCCCCGCCTTTCTCACGCTCCTGATTTTCATGATGCTGGCCGGTACCGGATTCTGGATTCGGGACCGGTTTTTTGCACCCTCTCCCCATCCGGCGGAGACGATTGGTGAACCCGGCCCCCGGGTGATGCTGAACGGGAAAATCCTTGGAACCGCCCACCGGCCATTTGTGCGGAATGGGCAGGTGTGGCTGCGGATCGAGACAATCCGGGAGTATGTTGATCCGTATGCATGGTTTGACCCGAACGGGGGGCAGATCACGTTCACCACGGACCGCCGGGTCATCCGGATGCACACGGGGTCAAAAGAAGCACGCGACGGCGGACTGCCGTTGATGCTTGCAGCGGAACCTGTTCTGGAAAGCGGGAGGGTTTGGCTGCCGGCAGATTTCCTCGCCGGATTCTACAATCTGGAGATTCGGCTCATGGCGTTCAACGGCAATGTTCGGGTGGATCGAAAGACAACCGCAACGGATGTTCTTTTGCAGCCGGATGCTTCGTTTCAGGCATCAAAACCCGGTAAGGCCATGCAGGAAACAAGCAGGCCCCCTTCATGGAAACCGGCCAAAGGCAAGCTCAGCCTTGCGTGGGAAATGATGTATGCCCCCAACCGCCGGTATCTTGACCGGAAGCCATCTTCCGGGCTTGATGTGCTGTCGCCCACCTGGTTTTCCGTTTCAGGCGCGAAGGACGCGATTGCCGTCCGGGCTGACAAGGATTACATCCGTTGGGCGCACGCCAACGGGTACAAGGTCTGGGCCCTTTTTGCCAACCAGTTCGACGACATCGCGGGGACATCGGAACTGATGCGCGATCCAGCCAGGCGGCAGGTCGTCATCGAGACGATGCTCGCCCATGCCAAACAGTTTGGACTCGACGGCATCAATCTGGATTTCGAAAACATGTATCGTGAAGACAGTGGATACTATACGCAGTTTGTGAGGGAATTTGCCGCGGTTCTCAGGCCGGAAGGACTGGTGCTTTCCGTTGATGTCTCCGTGCCGGGGGGAAGCGACACCTGGTCACGCTGTTTCGACCGCAGGGCGCTGGCCGAAAGTGCAGACTTCATTTTCCTGATGGCATATGACCAGCATTATGCGAGCAGTCACGAATCCGGTTCAACGGCTGAAATCGGATGGGTGGAGGCCCAACTGCAGGCCGCGCTTGAAGAAGTCCCCGCGGAAAGGCTGCTGCTGTGCATTCCACTGTTCAGCCGCGTTTGGCATGAGACGGATGCGGCCGGAAATCCCGATGTCGGCATCGTCAACGCCCTGGGGGTGAACACGGCCTGGCAGCGGGTGCGCGAGAACGGTTCGGAACCTTTGTGGAATGCGGAACTTGGGCAATATGTCGCCCGATTCGCCAGTCCTGAGGGGACGCAGGCGATTTGGCTGGAGGATTGGAACGCTGTCAATGTGAAGACTTCACTGGCCCTCAAATATGATCTGGCCGGCGTGGGAGCATGGAGCATCAACTATGCGGATGATCGGGACTGGGACGTCATCGGCCGCAACCTGAAGGAAACGGCGAATTATGGTGCCTGGCTTTCAACGTGGGGTCAGGAACCCCGATACGAACCGTTGGCCGGAAAGTAGCTGCACGAAAAAGACGTCATGACCGCACAACCGGGAGTCAATCGGAATGGGGTACACATGCAGGATGATGTGAAAAGGAAAGACGCGGGAAAAATCCGGGGATCTGCGGGGGGGCCGCTGGACTATCTGCTGATGCCGACGGTTGTCCACCGGCACATCAGCCGACGGGCGGCCGGACTTGCCGGCGCATTTTTGCTGGTTGGGGCCTTCGACACGCTGTTTCTGCAAAACTTGCTGCGGGAGGGCATTCTCGCGGGCAGTGCCGGTGGATTGGCGGTCCGCGTGTTCGCGGTCGCTGGGCTGGCTTTTCTGGTCGGGATACTCGACGTGGTGTGTGTCATGTGGCCGATTGCGGATTTTGCCAGGTTTCTCGCACGCCGCGGGGAACGGTTCATCAGCGGCGGCATTCATGTCATCCTGATGAAATCCTACGCGCTGTCCTACTTGCTGTTTATCCTGCCCATGGCTGTGCTGGTATACAATCCGGTTGACTGGAACAGCGCGCCGGCCACCTGGACCACCGGCGTGAAAATCGAATTCGCCGTGCTGGTGGCCATCCTCCAGCTTGTTCCCTTCGTCCGGCTGGGTATCGTGTTCCGCACCCTCGGCGTGCGCAGCAAAATGGAGGCGTGGCCCCGGCTGATTGTTGTCGCAACGCTGTATCTGTGGATGCAGATTGCAGGGCAGATGATCGTCCGGCTGACCCTGACCGGGCTCGGGTGGATTCTGGCAATCGGCTGAAAGGCTGTGCATGGGGATTCATCGGGGGCATGATCGCATTTGCCGCTCCTGTCGTGGAATGTACATTCCCGGAAAGTACTTGTTGAAATCATACCTTCAACAACGTATAATGAAGGAACCGTGAAAACGGTCAGACAGTTGTGTCCCGATGGTCCAAAGGATAAGACGATAGATTCCGGTTCTATTGATGCGGGTTCAATTCCTGCTCGGGACGCCATTTTCCTCCCTTTGAAGAAAGCAGCCAGGATTCATGCCGCCAGCGGGATCAAAGGCTGCTTTTTCACATGATCCGGCCTGCGAATGCGGGAATCCGAAAAAAGGCCTTCCCATGAACGTTTCAAAAACATTCACGTGAAGGCCCCAAAACCCCATCAATCGACTCATTTGTGAATCGGTGCATCTGATGGGAAATGAATCTTGATTCTGGTGTAAAAAGTCGATTTTCGACTTTTTCATGCAAGTTGCATTTTGCAACTTGCATGCATCCGGCGGCAAATG
>JANYKF010000081.1 GCA_025361665.1 Clostridiaceae bacterium | reverse complement strand
CCGCCTTTTTTTCGAGTGCGGATCCGGAAGCCTTCGTCCGGCAAATGAAGAGATTGTCCTGTCTGTGAATCAGCTTGATGAATCCTGACAGGCACAAAAGGCGCTGCCGGGGAGAGGGGGATCGGATTGCAGGAAATCATCCCGTTTCTGACCACCTTTTCCCTTGGAGCCATGGTGGGCCTGATGGTCTACGTCATCGTCGTGAACTACAGGACCTGGCTTGGGCGCGCCTGCATCGGCATGTGCCTGACATTTGGCATCTGGGCGCTCGGCAATTACAATATCATAACCATGGATTCAGAAGCGGCCCGGGTCATCTGGTTCCAGGTTTCCTCCCTTGGATGGGCATTCTATCCGATGGCTTTCCTGCTTTTTGCCATGGAAGTGTCAAAACGCGGCACATTGGCCGGCCGGCGGAGGCTCCTCCTGGTAACCGGTATTCTTGGCACCCTCATCGTTCTGTTGATATCGCTTCAGCCGGAGCTTTTTTTCAGCAGGTTTGAACACACGCGATATGGATGGGGGATGACAAAACCCCTCGAATCTCCAGTTTTACTTGCCACACTCGGCTATATGCTGATTACAGGGTTTCTCCAGATTCTTTGGATCCATCAGTGGGGCCGGAGGACTCCCTATCGTCAGGAACGCCACCAATCCGACATGCTTGTTTTTGCGGGCTTGTTTGTTCTCCTGACCGGTGCCATCATGGATATCGTCCTTCCGCTGAATGATGTCGCGATTGTTCCAATGACACCCATCATGTCCCTTGCCTGGTTCATCATTCTATTTTATTCCGCCTTGCGCTATCATATCCTGGATATCACGCCATCGGTGGCGGTCGGCGAAGTGATGACGAGGATCAGGGACATGATGATCCTGCTCAATCGCGATGGTTCGGTGATCCAGATGAACGCTTCAGCCCGGGTCGCACTCGGATACGGGATGGCAGAGCAGGCCGGCCTGCCCCTGGAAAAGTTCCTGCCCAATATCAGCCTGCCCGTTACGGATGCCGCACTGGAAACGGGTTCGGAAATGATCACGAGCCGGGGAGTGGGGATTCCGGTTCAAATCATCATCAATCCCCGCTATAACGATTTCAACGATTTGGTCGGCTATATCGTCACCGCGAGCGACATGCGCCTGCCACTCGCGCTGGAAATGCAAAGGGCTGAACAACAGCGGATGGAAAACAGGTTTGATGACCAGTCCGGCATCCTTAAGATGATCCTCGATCATGTGAATACCGGTTTTCTCTTTTTCGGCAGCGATCAGATCATCGCACCGGAGTTCAGCAGGCAATGCACAACACTTTTTGGCAGGGAGGATCTTGCCGGAAATGATTTTTCCGACATGCTGCCGCTGCCTTGGGAGCCGGATGAAAAAGCGCATATCCGCACGGTTCTCCAGTCCATATTCACCGAAACGCGCACTTGGAGGCTTGAAGCGCTCATCAGCCTGCTGCCGTCCCGTTTCGAGCACGGCGATCGGCAGATTGCACTCCGTTACAGGCTTGTCGACACTGCTCCGGCAGGCGGCAGGCGCCGCATGCTTGTGATGCTGGATGACCGGACGGATGGCAGCATGGTGGAAGCCGGTCTGAACCTCGAGAATGCCCGATTGTCGATGATCGTGTCCGTTCTGACGAACCGCACGACCTTTTTTGAACTGCTCAATGAATATCGGACCTATTTTTCCCTTTTGCGACAGTCCTGGAAGGACGAACCAAAGCTTCCAAGAGAGGCGATGTATGACCTATATCGAAATGTACATACGTTTCGCGGGAGTTTCAGCCGCTTTGGCCTGAAAAACACCGCTGAACACCTCATGCACTTTGAAGGAATGCTGTCCGGCATGCTGGTACGGGAAGTGAGGTCGACGGACCTGTGGAACCTGTTCACGCAAAGCGATCCGGATGCCTGGCTCACGCAGGACATGGGTTTGCTGAAGGCTTCCATCGGGCCCAATTTCCCGCAGTCCCACCTGATTGCGGAATTGGACCAGAGCATCCTCGAAGGGGTCGCGATGGATTTGGAGCAGCGGGTCCAGGTCTCCGGTTTGGCTCCGGATGCGATCCGCGAGGTACTGCTCCGTTTTCGCGAACTCTATTGCATTCACGCGAAACAGATGCTGCAGGATTACGAGTCCTATGTGAAGGTCATCAGCCGTGAACGAAACCTGCCGGAGCCTCTTTTCTTGGTCACCGGCTCGGATGTCCTGCTGGACGGGAAACAGTACCGGCCTTTCTTTCGCGCACTCATCCACATCTTCAACAACATCGTCGCCCATGCCATTGAAACGCCGGAGGAACGCGCGGCAGTCGGAAAATCCGCGCAGGCCCGAATTGAATGCCATGTGGAGATGCGGCAGGAGAATATGCTGATTGAAATTGCGGATGACGGGTGCGGGATCGATCCCGCACGGATTCGCAATGAAATGCGGATTCGAAAGGGGATGACCTTTGCGGAGGCGGAGACCGTCACCGAAGAAGAATTGCACCAGTATATCTTTACGCCGGGCTACTCGACGGTACTGAGGACGGATTCACACTCCGGCCGCGGCATCGGGCTTTTCGCCGTTGCCCACGCCGTGCGCCAGCTTGGGGGTACCGTCAGTGTCCAGTCGCAATTGGGGGCCTTCACGCGTTTCAGCTTTCTTTTGGCTGAACGGCGGATTTCGATGTGGCCTCCTTCGGAAGGATTATCCGAAGCAAACAGAAATATTGGAGGCTCGGACGGAGGGATGTCATGAAACTGGTCATTGCTGGCGGGGGCGCACGTCCGGGGGAAGCATTGCTGCGGGAGGCATGCCGCCAGGCGGACGGCGTGCTTGCGGCCGACAGCGGCGCGCAGTGGCTCATGGAATGCGGAATCGTGCCGGATGTGCTTTTGGGGGATTTTGATTCGATTTCACCTGCCATCCTGGAAGCGCTGCAGCAAAACGGCCGCACAAGATGGGTGAGGCACCGGGTGGACAAGGATCAGACGGATATGGAGCTATGTGTGGAGGAAGCCATCCGCATGGGCGCGGGAAAAGTCAGCCTGTTCTCGGCCATCGGAACCAGGATGGATCATTCACTGGCCAATTATTTCCTGCTGTATCCATTTCTTCATGCGGGCGTTGAGGCCTGGATTGTCGATGACCGGAACCGGGTGACGATGGTCGGACGGACACAGACGGGAAAAGGACCTTTCCGGATTCAGCTGGCGCGGATGAATGGATTCATGGTTTCGCTCATCGCGCTTGGGTCCGTCGTTTCGGAAGTGACAACCGAAGGGCTTCTGTATGACATGCGGGGAAGGGACCTGCCCTTCGGTTCCACGCTGGGTGTCAGCAATGAGTTTGAGGCTGAGCAAGCGGAAATCCGGTTCCGGGACGGACTGATGATGGTGCTGCTTTCGAGGGATTGAAATCCCAAGGCAAACGGCGTCGCCTTGTCGGGGACATCCTGCATAAAAACTCACAAAAGTGAGTTTTTATACCAAAATCATGGATAAGATCAGGATGCGACAATCAGATTGTGGGAAATGTAAAATGGCATGTCAATCCCCATGCCGCCCCAGCAAGCATGCAAAAGCTTGCAAAATACGGCGGCACCACGATTTGTGCCGCGATTTGCGCCGCGATTTGCACCACGATTTGCGCCGCGATTTGCGCCATGATTTGTGCCGCGATTTGTGCCATGATTTGTGCCATATTTATGCGCTGCATTCTGTACATCAGTCCGGCATGAAAGCAGGCGTGAAAACCGTTTCGCCGTGCGTTTCGAGTTGTGGTATAATTCAAAGGTGCAGGCTGAAAAGCGGTTCCCACGGTTCTTTCATTTCGTAAGGCGACACAGGGAATTTCAGAAAATCATTCGAGCGGTTTCAAGCCGGGTTAGGACATAAATGAAAAAACAACCATTCCACCAGAAAAATGAAGACGTGAGGCTGACCATCGACGGCATGAACCATGAGGGACTTGGGGTCGCGAGACTCGACGGCATGGCGGTTTTCGTGCAAGGCGCCCTGAAAGGCGAAGTTGTCAAGGCGCATCTGATCAAGGTGGCGTCCACCTATGCGGTTGCCAGAGTTCTGGAACTGGAGGAGGCCAGTCCTGAACGGCAGGAGCCTTTTTGCCCTGCTTTCAGGCGTTGCGGGGGATGCAGCCTCCAGCACATGGTCTATACGGAAACACTGCGTTTCAAGCATCAGGTTGTCGTGGACAGCCTGGAACGTCTCGGCGGTTTCAAGAGCATTGAGGTGAAACCGGTTTTGGGTATGGACCATCCTTACAAATACCGGAATAAGGCGCAGTATCCGATCGGGCTTCTCGGGACAAGGCCGGTGGCCGGCTTCTATTCACGGCGCAGCCATGAAATCGTGGACGCTTCCGCATGCGGCATCCAGCATCCTTCCAGCGAATTGGTCCGTGCGGCGGTACTGACATGGATTGTTGAGAACAAAGTGCCGATATACAGCGAGGAAACGGAAAAAGGCCTCATTCGCCATATCGTGGTCCGTGTCGGCGTCCGAACCGGAGAAGTGATGGCCATGCTGGTCGCCACCAAAAACCGCATCCCGTTTGCGGAAAAGCTGGTCAACAAATTGCGGAAGCAGGTGCCCGGCATCACCGGCATCGTTTTGAACGTGAATGACTTTCCTGGCAATGTCGTTCTCGGAGAGGAAAACTATATCCTTTTCGGCAGTCCAATCATCGAAGACAAGCTCTGCGACATGATCTTCGAGATTTCTCCCCTTTCCTTTTACCAGGTGAATCCGGATCAAACCGATGTCCTGTACCGCAAGGTGATGGACTGCGCCGCATTGACGGGAACGGAGACTGTGTTTGACTTGTATTGCGGCATCGGAACCATCTCGCTGGTTGCGGCGAAAAACGCCGGCAGGGTCATCGGAGTCGAGGCAGTTGAAGAGGCGGTCGAGATGGCACGTGAAAATGCCCGCAGGAACAGAATTGTAAATGTGGAGTTTCATGCGGGCAACGCCGAGGATGTCGTGCCCAAATTGTATGAAGCGGGTGTCCGTGCGGATGTGGTCATCGTGGACCCGCCACGGAAAGGGTGCGACCATCGGCTGCTGCAGACCATATTGTCCATGCGACCGGAGCGCATAGTTTACGTGTCCTGCAACCCTTCCACCTTAGCGAGGGATTTGAAGGAATTGTGCGGGAGCGGGGTGCAGGCCGCTGCTACAGATGTCCCTGCAGATGCCATGGCTGATACGGCAAAAGATGGCATTCCTGCCATCGCGCCGGATGCTTCATGGGACGGCATGCCGGCCATCGTACCGGATGCTTCATGGGATGGCATGCCGGCCATCGTACCGGAATATGCACCCGATATGGGGCTGAATACGGCATCCCCAGGCGGTTACCGGATTTCCTCCGTGCAACCTGTAGATATGTTCCCGTGGACGGAGCATGTGGAGTGTGTAGTGCTTCTTTCCGCTGATAGAGCGACTTCCAGAGTGTGATTTTTATCATTCCGGTGGATTTTCCACCGCCTTTCCACCGCTTATTTTTTTTCGGTGGAATGGGTAGAATATGACTCAAATATGTCCACTGTCTGTCTGGACATGATCTCCGTGTCATGAGTATATGTGTTAATGGTGGTGGATACATCGGAATGGCCGAGGCGCTCCTGGACATCCTTGGGGATAGCACCTTGTTGAATCAATACAGTCGCATGGGTATGCCGCAAGGAGTGGAAGTTGCAATCAATACCCAACTCAAAATGAATTACCCTGGATGCATATTTGTAGGAGTCCGGTGAGGTCATTTCACCGGATTCTTTCGTGCATACCATGTTCTGCTGTGTCATGGCTCCGGCATCAACAGATGCGGAGATGGTCACGATCCGGCGCATTGGCTTCCCATTGTCAGGATCTATTTCTTCCGCCTCATATTGCTGCAGGCCATGTTGGCCATACTTAATGTCGGTGCGCACTCCGTTTGACGGAGGAAGCAGCCGATTTTTTTCATTTAGTATGGCGGGATCGTTCGCCGGGAATGGCGGCATGATGTAAAATGACATGAAAGGGCGTGAAACCCGGCGGAATGCACCCCACAACGGAT
>JANYKF010000068.1 GCA_025361665.1 Clostridiaceae bacterium | reverse complement strand
AACCACAACGCCGTTTTTCACAAGAAACACGGCTGTTTTGCCGTCCGGTGTTTCCGCAAGCATTGCGTAACGGATGACAGGTACATTGGCCCGCGTATCCGTAATAATGCGGTTGGTGACGGTCAGTCCCGGCTTCAGGCCTTCCGGCGGATTTTCAACGGTCACCGTGATGCCGACGACCGTTTCATCCCCGGTTGTGTTTCTGACAACATAGGCGGTTGAGGATATGCCGGTGACGATCCCTTCCACCTTTACGGCCGCGTCAATGCCATCTCCCGTGATCTCCACCTTCTGTCCCATCTTGATTCGGCGCGCTTCCACTTCCTTCACTTCGGCGTCTATTTCCAACGTGCCGAGGTCGGAAACCTGGTACGCGGGCTGGGCGGCATTGAGGGCAACGCCCCTGACGGCATTCATGACCGTAACCACGCCGTCCATGGGGCTCTTCACAGAGGCCTCCACGCGAGCGATGCGGTCAGTCAGGTTTTTCACCGTCAATTCCTGCTGCTTCACCATGTTTTCCTGAGTGGCGGTGTCAAGTACGCGCTGTTCACTGGTTTTGTTGTTTGTGCTCTGGCTGCTGGCCAAATTTGCTTTTGCCGATGAGAGGCTGATTTCCGAAAACGAAACGCGGTTCTGCGCATCCTGCCACGCCCGTTCCACCCGCTGAAAATCGCTGTCGGAGATGGCTCCGCCGTCATGCAGTTTCTTGTTGGTGTCATAATCCGCTTTTGCGCGCGCCAATACCACCCGGTCGGATGCGAGCGACGCTTCGGCCTGTTTTACGGAGAGCTGCAGCGTCTGCGTGCTCTGCGCCGAACTGATGTCCTTGACGCGGCTCAGGGACAGTTTCTGGCTGTCAAGGTTCAGTTGGGCCTGCTCAAGCTGGGAATTCAGGTCAGCCATGTCAACCGACAGGACGGGTTCCCCTTTTTTGACCGGCTTGTCTTTTTTCACCAGGATTTCAAGGACTTTCACGGGAGACTCGACATAGACATCCTGGAGATCTTTCGCCACCAGGGTGCCGTTAGCGGACACAGTTGCCGTCAAACCCCCCTTTGTTACCTCTGCCGTTCCCGTAATGACGACCGTATTGTTTCCGCCGCCAAATACCCGAACCCCTGCGAAAGCCGCACCCAGCAAAACAATCAACAAAACCAGGATCCACCATTTGCGCTTCTTCATTCTTTGACTCCTCCATCTGGAACTTCAAAATCAACCCTTTGTACGATTGTCAGACTACAGCTGCATGGAAATCATTGATTGCCGCATCACCGAATTCTATTGTCTGAAGATCATCCTTTTTGTCTTTCGCCGGCCAAAGTATGCATGGCGTCACGCTGCATCCGTTCCAGTTCAACCAATGCATCTACCGGGTTATCATGCCGTTCGTCCGCCAGGATGCGCCCGTCGCGGAATACGATGCGGCGGTGCGTGTGTGCGGCAATATCAGGTTCATGGGTGACGATGATCACCGTGACCCCTTCCTGGTTCAATCGCTGGAAAATAACCATGATCTCCTCACCGGAGATGCTGTCGAGGTTGCCCGTCGGTTCATCGGCGAGGATGACGGCCGGCATGTTCACGAGTGCGCGGGCAATGGCCACGCGCTGCCGCTGTCCGCCGGACAGTTCATTCGGCTTGTGGTGCACACGGTCTTCAAGACCGACCTTCGCCAGGGCATCCATGGCCCTCCGCGTTCTTTCCTTCGGACTGACACTCGCATACAGCATCGGAAGCTCCACATTCCGAAGCGCCGTGATGCGCGGAAGCAGGTTGAATGTCTGGAACACGAAGCCAATCTTCTGGTTGCGGATACCGGCCAGCTCGTTGTCATCCATTTTCGAAACATCTATCCCCTCGAGATGGTAGGAACCCTCCGTGGCCCTGTCCAGGCAACCGAGGATGTTCATCAGGGTGGACTTGCCCGAACCGGACGGCCCCATGATGGCTGTGAACTCGCCTTCGTCGATGTGCATGTCGATGCCCCGCAATGCCTCCACCGACAGGGAACCGTTCCGGTATACCTTGCTCAGCGCTTTGATGTCTATCAAGAAAAATGACTCCTTTCATTCATTGAAAAACCTTTTCCTGCCGGAGATTGTATAACCTTCCTCCATTGGACATTGAAAAACCTTCACCTGTCGGATACACCAAAATCTATCGGTTGTCTGACAGGCGCCATGACCGTCTTATTCCGACCTCGGAAACCGAGGCGGATCATTACTATATATTCCCCCCTTCTGCCGGAAAGAATCTGTCGACAACGAATTTCTGATATGATTATCAAGAAATATTATATGATTGTCGCGGTTCCTTGTGATAAAGTGTTTTTGTCAATGCCGGTATGAAAACAATACCAGCCATGACATGTGCATGTATGCCTGAAAAAAAGGCAAAGCATGGAATACCATTAAAAACAAGAGGACGCAAGGAGCAAAATCATGAGCAGCAAAAAAATCCGCATCGGCCTCATCGGCGCAGGGAACATCTGCCAGAACGCGCACATCCCGGCCTACCTGAAACAGAGCGACGTCGAACTTGTCGCCGTCTGCGACCTGAATGAAGAACGCGCAAAGGAAGTCGCCGCGAAATACAACATCAAACATGTGGCCAGGACGATCGAGGATCTGGTCGCGCTCGAGGATGTGGACGCCGTCAGCATCTGCGTCTGGAACAACGCCCATGCCCGCGCGGCGCTCGCCGCAGTGAAGGCCGGCAAGCATGTATTATGTGAAAAGCCGATGGCCACGACCGTCGCGGAAGCCCAGGCCATGCATGACGCCTCGAAAGCCGGAGGCAAGGTCTTCATGCTTGGTTTTGTAAACCGTTTCCGCTCCGATTCCCTGCTCCTCAAGGAAATGGCCGATGCAGGCAAGTTCGGCGACATTTATTTCGCCAGGGCCGGCTGGCTCCGTCGTCGCGGCACCCCGTTGGGCTGGTTCACCGACGTATCCAAATCAGGCGGGGGTCCGGTCATCGACATCGGCGTGCATGTCATCGACCTCACCTGGCATTTCATGGGCAAGCCGGAACCCGTTTCCGTGAATGCCACCACCCATTACCCGCTTGGCAATTACCAGACCAAAGGGGTCGGCCGCTGGAAGGCGCTTGATACGGACAACCTCATCTTCAACACGGAGGATTCCGCCGCCGGAACGATCCGCTTCGCAAACGGCGCTTCCATGAACTTCGAAGTCAGCTGGGCGGTCAACATGAAGGAAACCGGCATTTACAGCTACATTTTCGGAAAAGATGCCGGAGCAAGCCTGGACCCGCTTGAAATATACGGCGAGGAAGCCAATTACCTGGTGGATTTGAAGCCGACTACCGACCGTGGTGATCCCTTCGCATGTGAAATCCGTCATTTCCTCGACTGCATCCAGGAGGGAAAGGAACCCTCGATCACTGCGAAAGACGGTCTCAACGTGCAGAAGATGCTCAACGGCATATATGATTCCGCCAAAGCCGGCAGGGAGGTTTGGCTGTAGCAGCTGTGTCCGGATGATTCCATGAAGGACATCTCAAATGAGGTGTCAAGCCGCCATCGATGCGGTCGGAAGGAGTAATTATCATGTTTTGTGGCAAATGTGGAAAACAGATGCTGGAAAATGCCCGCTTCTGCGGCGCATGCGGTGCACCGGCCGGCGCGGGGACCACTCCGCCAGCCCAGCAGGTTCCGCCCCCTCCTTCCCCGCAACCCATGAACACGTTCGCGCCGCCTCCGCCTGCGCAGCAACCCGCAAACGCGTTCGCGCCACCTCCACCTGCGCAGCAACCCGCCAACACATTCGCGCCGCCCCCTCCTTCCCCGCAACCTATGAACGCGTTTGCGCCGCCTCCGCCGGCTGTCTATGCATCCCAACCGCCACCCGCTCAAAGACCGAACGCCTTCGCACCTCCGCCCCCTCCATACCAGCCTCAGTCCATGTCCACCGGCGGGGGATACGATTCGCTCCGGCATGAAATATTCGGTTCCAACCTGCCTGCAGTCTCCATCCGGCTGAACCAGGGGGAAAGCATTTATACGCAGTCTGGCGGAATGTCCTGGATGGATGCGTACATAACCATGGAAACAAATATGTCCGGCGGCCTACTGAAAGGCCTTGGCCGCATGATGTCCGGCGAATCCCTGTTCATGGCGACCTACACGTCCAACGCACCCAACCAGGAGATCGTCATCGCAAGCTCCTTCCCCGGCTACATTGTTGGAACGGATGTCACCCGGTGTCCCATCATCGCACAAAAAAGTGCCTTCCTCTGCGCCCAGCCTTCCGTCCAGTTGAGTGCCTATGTCGTCAAACGGGTCGGAGCAGGCTTTTTCGGTGGAGAAGGCTTCATTATGCAGCGCATATCCGGCGCCGGCATGGTGTTCTTCGAAATAGACGGCAGCATGGTTGAACGGGTTCTTTCGCCCGGAGAAACAATCAAGGTGGATACCGGCAATGTGGCCGCATTTGAAGAGAGCGTCCAATACAGCGTGGAAACCGTGAAGGGATTCAAAAACATCCTGTTCGGCGGTGAAGGCCTGTTCCTGACCACCCTGACCGGCCCGGGCCGTGTCTGGCTTCAGACCATGACCATGCCGTCCTTTGCGAAGCGCCTGATTCCGTTCCTGCCGAAACCGAGTTCGAATTGAGGAGCATACCCATGAATGATTCTGGTGTAAAAACTCACTTTTGTGAGTTTTTATGCAGGATGTCTCTGGCATCCTGCATGTTGAAGGCACATTTTGTGCCTTCAACACACCAAATCACGTGATTCGGTGCCATCCGGCGGCATTTGCCGCCGGATGCATGCAAGCTGCAAAATGCAACTTGCATGAAAAAGTCGAAAATCGACTATTTGCACGAGAACCGTGATTGGAAAACAGAACGATCGCAACCCAAAGGAG
>JANYKF010000034.1 GCA_025361665.1 Clostridiaceae bacterium | reverse complement strand
CGAAAATCGACTTTTTGCACAAGAATCAAACATCAATTCAATCTGGAACCCGCCGCTCCACCCGGTGCACCGGGAAAGGGTGAACCGGAAGAGGGTTCAATGGCGGCTGCCTCTTCCAGGCGGACATAGGACAGGCCGTTCATGCTTGTTTCCGTCATTTTCAAAGGGATGGTGACAATCGGATAGCGACCGGCGACTGATTTTTCCGCCAGGGCGCCGACAGCGACAATGTGATCCCATCCCTTGATGCTCGTGATGATGTTGCGGCTCATGAAATCGGAAATATCGGAAAGCCTGGCAAGGTTGCGCAGGGTGAGATGTTGTTGGAGAAACGCCTTGAAAAACCTGGACTGGTTGTCCTTGCGGTACAAATCGCCATAGTTTTGAAGGACACCGTTTTTATCGAAGCCCTGCCGAAACCGGACAAACCCCTCCGCCTGTGCTCCATCGAGATGCTGGGAACCCGGCTGCAGGTCTATCACAAGGTCTTGCGTGGGATCTTCGTACAACATGCGAATCGGAACATTGACGGTGACACCGCCGAAATAGTCCACGATGCGGCGGAATCCTTTCGTCTGGAGATAAACGTAATCATCGATGTGAATCGCGAAGATTTCCTCGATGAGATCGGCCAGGAACTCGATGTAGGGACGGTCGAAACGGCCGATTCCCTGCTTGTATTTGAGTTTGTCCCCAATGGCGTGGGCCGCGTTGATCTTGCGCATGCCGGCCTGATCGAGCAGGCCCGGGCTGATGGCGTCGATCGATGCCGTCAGGGAGCTGCTATAATCTATGAAGATATCCCGGGGAAGGCTGATCAGGGAAACCTGCCCATTGGATGGACTGATGCTGACAATCAGGATCGTGTCCATGTTCCAGGCAGAGGGATCTGGTGCGCAGACCAGGAGGTTTGTGCTGTCTTGCGCCACAAGGGTGTCGACATACCGCTGATGGTCTGTCAGCGTATCCCGTACGGGAACCGGGACGGATTCCGGTGCCGTGGACGGCAGAGGTACAGCTTCGGTCATGGATGCGGTCGGAATCGCCACCGCTGCGGCTGTTGGCACAGGAGCCGCAGCGGTGGCCGCAGCGGTGGGCCGTCCCCAGATGAAGGGAACCATCGACAGGATGAAGACAGTCGTCAAAAGGCAGGCGATGATCCGAAAACGATTATCCATGATACCCCACACCTACTTCATCGCTTTCCTGAAACCGGCTATCCGTTCTTCGATTTTCCCCAGCATCTCGCGATACATGAGCTCCTTTGCGCGTTCCACGTCGATGACGGCGGCCGGAGCCTTTGACACGAATCCTTCATTTCCGAGCTTCTTTCCAACCCTTTCCACTTCACCCAGCAGGTTGATCCGCTCCTTCTCCAGCCGTTCCGTTTCCTTTTCAAGATCCACAAGGTCCGCCAACGGCAGGAAAATCTCGGCGCCATCCACCACGATGGACACCGCCGTGTCGTCAATGCCGGTTCGATCGCCCTGAATTTGGATGCCGGACAGAATGGCCAACCGCTTGAAGTTGATTTCCTCTGTGGCGAATGCCGCAACAAGTGCCGGATTCCGCGTCACCAGAATCGCTTTCGCCTTCCGCCCGGTGGGGATGTTCATCTCCGCGCGGATGTTGCGGATGCCCCGGATGATGTCCATGGCCGTGACGAAGGTCCGTTCCTCTTCCGCATGAAGGACTCCATCGGCATAAATGGGCCAGTCCGATATCATGATGCTTTCATCCCCTGTTTCCAGGTGGCTGTAAATCTCCTCGGTGATGAACGGCATATACGGGTGCAGCAGCTTCATCGCATCCTTCAGCACGTCGTTCAGGATTTTCAATGCTTCCGGGCGTCCCTTCGCTCCGCGGTCATACAGACGGGGCTTGACCATTTCGATGTACCAGTCGCAGAATTCTTCCCAGATGAATTCGTAAATCTTCTGCAGGCCGATGGCCAAATCATATTTGTCTATGTTTTCCGTCACTTCCCGCGCCACGGTATTCAAGCGGCTGAGGATCCACTTGTCCGCAACCGTGTAATTGGCCGGGTCAGCCTTCGAGAGATCGGCCTCTTCATCGAAATTCATCATGACAAAACGGAAAGCATTCCAAATCTTGTTGCAGAAGTTGCGGCTCGATTCAAGCTTCTCCTCCGAAAAGCGCATGTCGTTCCCGGGAGCCGTCCCGATGGTGAGTGCATAACGCAGTGCATCCGTGCCATACCGGTCGATGACCTCCAGCGGATCGATGCCGTTGCCGGAGGACTTCGACATTTTCTGGCCCAGTGCATCGCGAACCAGGCCGTGCATAAGCACATGGCTGAAAGGCTTGCGCCCCATCTGCTCGAGACCCGAGAAAATCATGCGGGCAACCCAGAAGAAGATGATGTCATACCCGGTGACCAACACGCTGGTGGGATAGAAATAGGCAAGATCCGGGGTCATGTCCGGCCAGCCCAATGTGGAAAACGGCCAGAGGGCGGATGAAAACCAAGTGTCCAGCACATCCTCGTCCTGCCGGATATGGCTGCCTCCGCACTTCCCGCACATCACCGGGTCCGTTCGGGACACCGTGATGTGTCCGCAGGCATCGCAATGCCAGGCCGGGATGCGATGCCCCCACCAGAGCTGGCGTGAGACACACCAGTCCCTGATGTTGTCCATCCAGTTGAAATAGGTCTTCGAAAACCGTTCCGGCACAAACCGGATCGTGCCGTCCTGCACGGCCGTGATGGCCGGTTCGGCCAGCGGTTTCATCCGAACGAACCATTGAAGGCTGGCACGCGGCTCGATGACGGTATGGCAGCGATAGCAGGCTCCGACATTGTGCCTGTGCGGTTTCACCTGCACCAGCAGGCCCAGCGCCTCCAAATCCGCGACAATCCGCCTGCGGGCCTCATACCGGTCCAGGCCGGCATATTGTGCGCCTGCCTGGTTGATTTTGGCATCTTCGGTCAGGATGTTGATGATGGACAGGTTGTGGCGAAGGCCTACTTCGAAGTCGTTCGGGTCATGCGCCGGCGTGATTTTCACGGCACCGGTCCCGAAATCCTGTTCGACATACGTGTCGGCGATCACGGGGATTTCCCGGTCCAGCAAGGGCAGGATGAGGGTTCTGCCCACCAGGGCGGCATATCTGGGGTCTTCCGGATGAACGGCAACTGCCGTGTCGCCCAACATGGTTTCCGGACGGGTTGTCGCAATCTCCACAAACAGGCCGGGCTGGTCCTTCACCGGATAGCGGATATGCCAGAAGTGACCCTCCTGCTCCTCGTACTCGACTTCCGCTTCCGAGATGGACGTGCCGCAGCAGGGGCACCAGTTGATGATGCGTTCCCCCCGGTATATGAGTTCCTTCTCGTACAGACGGACAAACACCTCGCGGACGGCTTTCGAGCAGCCTTCGTCCATGGTGAACCGCTCCCGTTGCCAGTCGCACGAGCTTCCGAGACGCTTGAGCTGTTCCACGATGCGTCCGCCGTATTGATTCTTCCATTCCCACGCGAGCTTCACGAAACCCTCTCGTCCGACATCCCCTTTCGCAAGGCCTTGTGAAGCCAGTTTCTCTACAATCTTCACTTCCGTGGCAATGCTTGCATGATCCGTGCCGGGCAGCCACAGGGTGCAGTACCCCTTCATCCGCTTGAACCGGGTGAGGACATCCTGCATGGTATTGTCCAGCGCATGGCCCATATGCAGCTGCCCCGTGATGTTTGGAGGCGGGATGACGATGCAGAAAGGCTCTTTGGACGGGTCCGGCTCCGCATGGAAATATCCGCTGTCCATCCATTCTTGATAATGGCGACTCTCCACATTGGCGGGTTCATATGTTTTCTCGATTTCCTTGCGCATCTGCTTTTCCCCTTTGCCTTCCTTGAAAATCGATCCTTATGACTGCACGAGCCTCTCATATTCCTGAATCCGGAACCGGATGCCATTTTCACTTGTTTTCCATTCACCCTCGTCATGACACAGCCATCCGGTCTCCCTTGAGATGTCGGGCAGGAATGCGTCCGCATCGCAGGACGCGTCAAACCTCGTGATGACGGCCCGGCCGCAGAACCCGACCAATGCCCTATAGACGGATTCCCCGCCGCAGACATAGATGCGGCCTTGAACGCCGTTCAGGATTTCGAACAGTTCCGCTATATTCTTAACCACGACCGCACCTTCCGCCTGGTAGCCGGGCGTGGTTGAAAGGATGACATTCTTCCGATTTGGCAAAGGCTGTCCGTTTTTGAATGACGCAAGTGTTTTGCGGCCTATAATGATCGTCTGGCCGACCGTATGCTCCCTGAAATGGCGCATGTCTTCGGGCACCCGCACCAGCAGCGCGTTGTCCTTGCCGATGCCGCCCGAAGCATCCGCCGATGCGAGCAGGATCAGGTCATCCCTTGTCATCATGTGGTCTCTCCCTCCTCGTGCGGCCATTTCCTTCATCATACGGCGATCGGAATGCCTTTCACGGGTTCGCCGTGCCGATAATCATCCAGCGCGAAATCATCCACCCGAAAAGCGTAAAAATCGGTGACATCCGGGGAGATGCGCAAAACCGGGGCCGGAAACGGTTCACGCTCCAGCAGCTCCAGCACCAGCGGAACGTGCCGGTCGTAAATGTGGGCATCCGCGATGACATGAACCAGCTCGCCGGCCTCAAGGCCTGAAGAGCGGGCGAACATGTGAAGCAGCACGGCATATTGGACGACATTCCAGTGGTTGGCCACCAGGACATCCTGGGAACGCTGGTTGAGAATGGCGTTGAGCTTCTTCCCCGTCACGTTGAACGTCATCCCCCAGGCACATGGATACAGCTGCATCTGGTGCAGGTCCTGATGACAGTACAGATTGGTCATGATGCGCCGGCTCTGGGGGTTGTGGCGCAAATCATGCAGTACCCGGTCAACCTGGTCGAATTCACCTTCCTTGTATTGATGCCTGACACCCAACTGATACCCGTAAGCCTTGCCGATCGTTCCTTCCGCATCCGCCCAGGCGTCCCAGATATGGCTGTTCAGGTCGGAAAGTCGGTTTGACTTCTTTTGCCAAATCCAGAGGATCTCGTCGACTGCCGCACGAAGATTGGTTTTTCGGAGCGTGAGCACAGGAAATTCCGCCGACAGATCATACCGGTTGACCACGCCGAACTTCTTTATGGTATGGGCCGGGCTGCCATCTTCCCATCTGGGACGGACCGTCATTCCTTCATCAGACACGCCTTCCCTGAGAATGTCCAGGCACATCGCCTTGAACAGGTTATCCGCCTTGCTCATTTCCGGCCGCCTTTCCCGCAATGACACCGCACAGACACCGCAATGACTCCACAGGGGTTCCATAATGGTACCGGGATCCAAACGGAATCATGGAACATCATCATGTGCTTGCCACATTATAACGCGCACGTCGACTTCTATCAACGTTCGCGAAGAAGAAACCGGAATCAGTGCCTCCCGGAAAGCAAACCGGCATCCATCCCTTGGGGAAGGATCGGAGTCAAGTCCGTGAATCCTTTCCAGGTTTCGGTTCGATGACCTTGCAATATGCCGCCGCAACGGGATTGGCTTCCGCTTCCGCTTTGGCCTGTCTGACAAGGACATACGCCGGGATGAGGCTGGCAGCGATGAGGACGACCATCACGGCGAAAGCTGCTGCCTGCGCGAAGTGCAGCAGGCCGGTCATCACTCGCCAGCATGAGGCGTATCCGAACAGGATGAAGACACCTGCCGATGCGAGCTTGATGATTCGTTCCGGAATCCGGCGGCTCAGCACGACCCCTACCAAAATGCCGATGCCGTCTGCGATCATCATCCCGGTCGTGGTGCCCAACAGGACCGCAGCGGGAAAGTCCGGAAATTGCGCCGCCAAGGCGATCGTTGCCAACTGGGTCTTGTCACCGAGTTCCGCGATGAAAAAGGCAATGGCAACCGTGATGACCGGTCCGAAACGGGTTTTCCGGTTTTCCTCGCCTTCCAGCCGGTCTCCCCGGATCGTCCATAAACCGAAAAAAATGAAGGAAACTGCGGCAATGGCCTGTATCCAGACGTTCAGCGCCTCGTTCCGCGCAACCAGGGTTCCAAGCGCTACGGCGGCGGCATGGTTGAGCACGGTGGCGATGAACACCCCGACCATCACCTTGACAGCCGAATACTTGCAGGCGAATGCCATGGCCAGCAACTGGGTCTTGTCCCCCATTTCCGCCAGCGCAACAGCGCCCATGGCAATCAGGGTCGCGGTGATGGAACCATTCATGTTTGCTCCTCCCAAAATCTCCATCTTGATGAATAAAAAAAGACCAACGACACCCGCCGCACTGCGGCAAATGTCGAAAGTCTCGTCAACCGTCCGTATTCCGGTGCGGCGCCAGGGCCAGGCGATGAAAGCCGGCATGTTGACCCTGTCTGCACAACTACTCCCCTTCAACGATCATAGTCTAGCAGGGTAAATGAAGCCTGTCAAACCGGGCCTTGCGCCTGACCGCATGATGGCCATTGTCTGTCTGCTATGCATCTGCCGGCCAAGCATCCCCGATGCGCGCATCCCGTGCCGCCCGGTACGCTTCCTTGCGGCTCCGCGCCACTGTTTCTTCCCTCAATCCATCCCCGGTGCACAGGGACAGGCGCAGATATCCGGAATAAATCATGGGGTGGCGCCGAATCCGTGCATCGCATGGCTGGACCTGCAAGCGGGAGAAGGCCGCATAGGAAAACTTCTCATCCTCGTGCGCCAGTTCGGCTTCCTTCAGACGGCGGTGCAGCCTGCTGCGGTTGACACGCTCCGAAAAATGGCACCAGTCCGGCGCCTCCACCGGGCAGGGGCGGCTGTGCGGGCATGGAGCCACCATCTCCGCGCCTGTTGAAAGCAAGTGATCCCTCAAACGGAGGATGCGGGTCCACCCGGCCGGCGTTCCCGGTTCAATCAGGATCAGAACCCCCTTCGTCATCTTCCATAGGCGCTCCGCCAGGAGAAGACCTTCTGCCTCGCCCAGCTCATTGATGACATAGGAGGCCGCAACAAGGTCCGCCGGTTCCGCTTGCCAGTCTGACCTCAAATCCGTTTCCTGCCATACGGCATTGCGTACGGCAGGATGTTCCGCATGGACACCCAGTTCACGGCCAATCCGGATCATTCCCTCCACACGTTCCAACTGGCAGCAATTCCGGAGGGAAGGCCAGACTTGCGTGGCCGCCCATATGCCCGTACCCGGACCGGCACCGGCATCCAGCATGGATTCGGGGTGCCACGACGGCATCACGCCGTGCGCATGGGTCATGCAGGCCCGCAGGGCCGCGTAGGTGCCGGGCATCCGTGTGGCCGCATAAGCGGCCACATCCGCATCGGAATGAACCATTACGTCATCGCCGTGCCGCCGCTTGTCCCGATATCGATCCGACACCTCGCGGGCGGTTCCCGGCATCATCCGGTCTGTCCACAGTTCCGACACGTTCGTGACCGCCTGCTGGAGATCCGATGGCAGCTGCATGGTGCGCTATCTCATTTCTGTCCAAGGTTGTCCCCACCGGAAATGGCAGCCTGCGCGGCGGCCAGTCTGGC
>JANYKF010000005.1 GCA_025361665.1 Clostridiaceae bacterium | reverse complement strand
GGCCGTGAACTCTGGATTGCCCGCGAAGATGCGCGTCAGCTGGAAGAGGATGAATGGTTCATCTGCGACCTGATCGGGCTGCAGGTCCGGGAGGAGGGTGTCGTTCTGGGAAAACTGACCGATGTCATCCAGACGGGCAGCAATGATGTTTACATTGTCAGGGATGCTGACGGGAAGGAAATCCTGATCCCCTCCTTGAAAAATGTCGTCCTCACGGTGGACATCGCCGGGGGGACCATGGATGTGAAACTACCGGAGGGCCTGCTGGATGAGGTTTGAGGTGCTGACCCTGTTTCCTGAAAGCATGGATCGGATGTTGGGGGAGAGCATTATCGGGCGGGCGCGGGAAAGTGGCCTGATCACCGTTCAGATCACCAATATCAGGGATTTTTCAGAGAACAGGCACCGGAAAGTGGACGATTATCCGTATGGCGGGGGCACCGGCCTCGTCATGACCCCGCAGCCCATCGTCGATGCCTGGCAATCCATTGTTGAGCGTCTGGGTGTCCGTCCGAGAACCCTCTTCATGAGTCCCCAGGGAGCCGTGCTGAACCAGGCGATGGCGGAGCGGCTGAAGCAGGAAGCATGCCTGATCCTCCTGTGCGGTCATTATGAGGGTGTGGATGAGCGTGTGATCGAGGAGATCGTCGATGAGGAGGTATCCATCGGAGATTACGTCCTCACGGGCGGCGAATTGCCGGCCATGGTGCTGATCGATTGTGTCAGCCGGCTTGTCGAGGGGGTGCTGGCTTCGGAAACCTCCTATTCGGAAGAATCCCATTATTCGGGACTTCTCGAGTATCCCCAATATACGCGGCCGCCCGAATATCATGGAAGGAAAGTACCGGACATCCTGTTGTCCGGACATCATGCGAAAGTCCATAAATGGCACTATGTCAAGATGCTGGAGCGAACCAGGGACAAGCGCCCGGACCTGTACGAGGCCTACGAAATGGAACATCCTGAAAAGGTGCTGGAAGCTTTTGGATTGCTGCCGAAAAAAAAGCGACAGCGGAAACAGTCAGCGGTCGCTGCCGCTGGCATTACCGCAGCAACAGACGCTGCCGCTGGCATTACCGCAGCAACAGACGCTGCCATGGCGGCACTTGCAGCAACAGATGCTGCCATGGCGGCACTTGCATTCGCTGACAATCTGTCGGCAGACAATGGCATGAAGGTTCCGGTCGACACAGGCCGGGAGGTGCCGGAATGAGCAACCGCAAGGAACCTTTGGCCTACCGTATGTCGCCGAGGACACTCGCCGAATTTGTTGGCCAGGAACACATCATCGGGGAAGGCAAGCTTCTGAACCGGATGATAGCCGCCGACCGCATGGCCTCCATCATTCTGTACGGCCCGCCGGGAACCGGGAAAACTTCCATTGCAAGGCTCGTCGCGAATACGACGAAAGCCGCCTTTCACCAGTTGAATGCCGTAACGGCCGGGGTCAAGGACATCCGGCAGGTGGTGGAGGACGCGCGCAACACGTTTTTGAACCCGACAGGCAGATGCGTGCTGTTTGTGGATGAAATCCACCGTTTCAACAAATCGCAGCAGGACGCCCTGCTGCCGTTCGTCGAAGACGGCACGGTGGTCCTCATCGGCGCGACAACGGAGAACCCGTATTTCGAGGTGAACAAGGCGCTCATCTCCCGTTCCACCGTGTTCATGCTGGTACCGCTGGAACGTCAGCACATCGAACGCATCATCCGCGCTTCCCTGGCCGATCCCGAGCGCGGATTCGGCAAGCTGGACATCGGCATGGATGACGAAGCGGTCACCCTGCTGGCGAACATTTCGTCAGGAGACGCCCGCATCGCGCTCAACGCGCTGGAACTGGCGGTCCTGACTTCAGATTTCGGGGGAACGGGCCATCTGGAGATTACACGGGATGTCATTGTCGATTGCGTGCAGAAAAAGGCCATTCGTTTCGACAAATCCTCCGAAGGGCATTATGACAACATCAGCGCCCTGATCAAATCCATGCGCGGCAGCGACCCGGACGCCACGCTCCTGTACCTGGCCCGGGCCATCTATGCAGGGGAGGAACCGGAATTCCTCGCCCGGCGCATCATGATCTGCGCTTCGGAAGATGTGGGCATGGCGAATCCGAACGCACTCGTCCTGGCCGTCGCCGCTTCGCAGGCCGTGATGATGATCGGCATGCCGGAAGCCCGCATCCTGCTGGCACAGGCGGCTGTGACGGTGGCCACCAGCCCGAAGTCGAACGCCAGCTACGTGGGCATTTCCAATGCGCTATCCGATGTCGGGTCGAAGGATACCGGCGAAGTGCCGATGCATCTGCGGAATGCGGTTGTTCAGGGCATGGCGGACCTTGGTTACGGAAAGGGATACAAATATGCGCATGACTTTCCGGGGCATATCGTGGACGACATGTCCTATCTCCCGGAAAAAATGCTGGGAACCATTTACTATCGGCCAACGTCCAATGGATATGAGCTGAAGCTGAAGGAATGGCTGGAACGGCGAAGAAATGGGAAGGAAGACAAGGCGGAATGAAGGATGAAATCGGAGAAGACGGCAAAGCAGAAGCAGAGGATGCGGATGCATCGGTAAAGTCGGCGGCAGATGTCAACCCGAGGCGAATCATGGCCTGGGTCATGATTGTGCTGTTTACGCTTTTGGTGGCGAATATTCTGTTTTTTCATGTTATGATGGGGGAGACAGCCATCCTCTATATCGCCCTTGTGGCTGTCTTTTTTCTCGGAAACGGCATGAGGGGAGGCGCACGGCAATATGACGGACAAGAACGGGGAAAATCGGGAGAATCGGGAGAATCAGCAGTACCGGGAGAATCGGGAAAATCGGGAGAATCGGGAGAATCGGGAGAATCCGGAAAATCGG
>JANYKF010000501.1 GCA_025361665.1 Clostridiaceae bacterium | reverse complement strand
CATCCGTTTCAAACCAATCGGTGCAGAAGAACCTCCTGATTCTGGGCCTTGTTTTCACGTTGCCGCTGATCCTGCTCAGCATGGCTCGTGATTTTCGGCTGTTCAGTTTTATCCACGAAAACTATGTTCTGCTGGTTGCGGCCTCCGTTGTCCAGTTCGGGACCGGCCGGCAGTTTTATGCGGGAGCCTTCAAAAGCCTTCGGGCCGGATTTGCCAACATGGATGTCCTCATCACCCTGGGATCTTCCATTGCCTTTTTTTCCAGCCTTCTTGTCACCCTCGGCATTCTAGAGAGCCCGAACGTTTATTTTGAAACAGGCGCGGCGATCATCACCCTGATCAGCCTCGGCAAATACCTGGAGGCGCGTGCCAAAGGAAAGGCGAACGAAGCCCTGAAGGCCCTGAAGGGATTGCGTGCCGAAACGGCCCATCTGGTTCGGGATGGGCTGGAAGTGGAAGTCAGTATTGACCTTGTGGCGGTCGGCGATACCCTCCTTGTGCGCCCGGGTGAAAAAGTACCCGTGGATGGCATCATCCGCGAAGGGCGATCAGCCTTTGAGGAGTCGATGGTCACCGGAGAGTCCATGCCCACTGAAAAAGGGCCGGGTGATATGGTCATCGGGGCGACCCTCAACCGGGAGGGACTGGTCCGGTTCGAAGCAACCAGGGTTGGGAAAAACACGGTTCTCGCGCGGATTACAGCTATGGTGGAGCAGGCACAGGCCGGCAAGGCGCCCATTCAAAAGCTGACGGATGAAATCGGGAGATATTTCGTCCCGATCATCATCGGCATCGCGCTGCTCACCTTTTTCGGATGGATCCTGGTGGCGCGGATCCCGTGGGACGAAGCGATGATGAATGCGATAGCGGTCCTTGTGATTGCCTGTCCCTGCGCCATCGGCCTGGCCACCCCGACGGCCATCCTCGTCGGGACATCACGGGGAGCACAAAACGGCATCCTGTTTCAGAACAGTGAAGTGCTGGAACGGGCCGGGCATGCGAATGTCGTCATATTCGACAAAACCGGCACCCTCACCTGCGGCGTGCAGGAGGTGGTCGAGGTTGTTTCTCTTGGCAGTCCGGATACAGAAGAAGTCCTTCGGCTGGCCGCCAGTGCGGAACTGGGTTCGGAGCACCCTTTGGGGCTGGCGATCGTGAAAAAGAGCCGGGAACAGGGGTTGACGCTCGTGAATCCGGAACATTTCCGGGCTTTCGGTGGCTTTGGCATCAGGGCCATGGTCGGAAAACAGGTAATTCTCGTCGGCAATCCAAGGATGATGACGCGTGAAGGCATCTCCCTGGAACCGCTTCAGGATGATTTGGCAAGGCTGCAGTCGGAAGGCAGGACGGTGATGATCGTAGCAGTCGGTGCGGCTAATGCGAATCATCCGGCGAATCATCCGGCGAATCCAGCCGGTGCAGATGAAGAGGACCAACCGGCTTGTCCCATCGGCCTCATCGCGGTCTCGGACACCTTGAAGGCTGGAGCGAAAGAAGCGGTCCTGGCACTGCGGCAGCTTGGACTCGACGTGGTCATGATGACAGGAGACAACCGGCGCGCAGCTGAAGCAATTGCCAGGCAGGCCGGCATCGAAAGGATCATCGCGGAAGTATTGCCGGAAGAAAAGGCGAGTGCCGTCAAGGAACTGCAGCAATCAGGCTCCATGGGCAATTTCGCCCACCCGGTTGTCGTGATGGTGGGTGACGGCATCAACGATGCGCCCGCGTTGGCCCAGGCCGATGTCGGGATCGCGCTTGGATCCGGGACCGACATCGCAAAGGCGGCTGCCGGAATCACCCTGATCAGCGGGGACCTTGCCGGAGTGGGGCATGCCATCTCCTTGTCCCGGGGCACGATGCAAACCATTGTCCAGAACCTGATATGGGCATTGATTTACAACGTGGCGCTGATTCCAATTGCCGCATACGGCCTTTTGAATCCGATGTTCGCGGCTGGCGCCATGGCGTTCAGTTCCATTTTCGTCGTGACCAGCAGCCTTCGCCTGCGCTCATACAAGGTGCAGACGTTCGAACCTGAAAAAACACGATTGCGCCAATCCATCGCGCTGTTGCCCAGAATGATTGCACCGGCGGCATCGCTGGCCATTCTGATCGTCGTCCCGATGCTGCTCATGCCGGCGGGTTCGATGCAAATCAAAGGCGCCATTCAGGGAACCATGACACCTTTCCTGATGATGACGATGGCAATCGCAAATGCATTGATTGCCGTCTCCTATGGCTCCATCCCCTTTTTCCTGGTTGTCTTCATCCGAAAGCGCAAGGACTTGCCGTTCACCTGGATATTCGTCCTTTTCGGTCTTTTCATACTGGCCTGCGGAGCAACCCACCTGGTCCATGTCATTGGCCTCTGGCAGCCGACAAACTGGTGGCAGGCCTCGGTTGATAGCCTCACCGCCATCGTCTCGCTGGCGACCGCGCTCGCATTATGGCCTATGCTCCCGAAACTGCTCTCGATTCCGAGTCCGCAACAGCTTAGACAGGTGAATCAGAATCTTCAAAAGGAACAGGAACGACTTGTCCACACCCGGAACGAGCTGCAGAAATCGTATGACGAAGTTGAAGAACGGGTTGCAGAACGGACTTCCGAATTGCGCAAAGTCAACGATCAGCTGCAGGAGGAAATCCGCGAGCGGGAAAAGGCGGAAGCGGAAGTGCTCAGCCTCAATGCCGAACTGGAACAAAAAGTCTTGCGGCGTACCCTTCAGCTGGAATCTTCAAACAAGGAACTGGAAGCATTTTCCTATACGATTTCCCATGATCTTCGGGCACCCTTGCGCCATATCGACGGATTCGCGAGCCTTCTGATAAAACAGGAACGGGATGACATGTCGGAAAAAGGCATGCATTATGCGGACATGATCGCCGAATCGGCTCATCAAATGAGCACGCTCATTGAGGATCTGCTGCATTTCTCCAGGACGGGGCGCACGGAAATGAGCATCGGCAGACTGGATATGAATCAGGTCATAAAGGAAGCCCTCTACCTGCTGAGCGTTGAAGTTGAAGACAGGAACATCGAATGGGTGATCGGCCGGCTGCCGGTTGTTCAGGGAGACCATGCCCTCATCCGTCAGGTCTGGGTCAATCTGATTGGCAATGCCATCAAGTACACCCGGAACAGGGAATCAGCCAGAATTGAAGTGGACGCGCAGGAAGGGAATGGGGAAACCATTTTCCACATCACCGACAATGGTGTCGGATTCGACATGAATTACGCGGAAAAGCTCTTTGGTGTTTTTCAAAGGCTGCACACTAGCAACGAATTCGAAGGAACCGGAATCGGCCTGGCCACGGTGAAGCGCATCATCAATCGTCATGGCGGGCGAATCTGGGCCGAAGGCAGTCTGGAACGCGGTGCCTCCTTCTATTTCACGCTCCCGTTCTCCTGGGTTTGAGCGGGAGCTGCCCCGGTCTTTCGATGCGCTTTCCCCAGAACCTGCATGGCCTCGGCGGCTGGCATGGGGCGTGCGAACAGGAATCCCTGCAAGTAATCCGCGTTGATCTGCTCAGCTATCCGGCTGTGCTCCTGTGTTTCCACCCCTTCCACCACGACCTTCATGCCGACATCCGCGAATGTCCTGGCCAGTCCGTTCATCACGCTGAAGCATTTCGTGCTGAAAACGGATTCATACAGGATGCTCTTGTCGATTTTGATGAATTCGAAGGGCAAATCGACGACATTGGCGATGTTGGAATACCCGGTGCCAAAGTCATCGAGGTAAAAACGGATGCCATATTCGCTGAGTTTTCGCATCATGCCGTCCATGTAGTCGAACCTGTCAACAAAAACGCTTTCCGTAATCTCCATGCGCAGTTTCCAGGGGGGAATCCGGTTCCTGCTGATGATTTCCAAAAGGTTGTCCACCAGTCCTTCGGAATTCAGCTGGATGGCAGATAGGTTGACGGAAATTGCGTCGACCTCCACTGCATGATCGCCCAGCATCCGGATGAACCGGCAGGTTTTGTTCAGCACCATGAGCCCGATATCGACAATGAGGCCTGTTTCCTCCGCGATGGGCACGAATTCGGCATCGGCGTAAACGGCTTTTCCTTTTCCTGTCTTTTTGGACGCGTCGATGCAGTATTCCAGCAGCGTGATGATGGATCCTGCCGTATCGGCATGATCGGGGAACCGGACAACGGCGATGCTCGCTGTGAGCATGCATTGCAGGGCTCCGCAGTTCCAATGCTCGCTGAATCGTTTCCGGATGGCAGCCACCGCATCTGAAGCAGAAATGCGGATTTCCTCGTTCAGGATGATGACGAATTCATCGCCGCTGAACCGGTAGATGGACTTGATCGGCACCACTTCCACCAGGTGCCGGCTGATGGCCTTTAGAAAACCATCGCCACTCACCTGTCCAAACTTGTCATTGACCGTTTTGAAATCATCCAGGCTGATGAGGATGACGTCCATCATCCGTTTCCGCTTCACATAATAGGCCAGCATGAGGGAAAAGGCCTTCCTGTTTTGGAAACCGGTCAGATCATCTTTGATCCGGGACTAGCAGGCATCTAACGCCTGTCAATATATTCCTGAAGCTGCTTGTGCCATTCAACGGTTTCATAGGTTTGTGGGTCCGTCTCTTCTGCAAACAGCAAATCCAGAAGATATCTTGGCTTTTTCCCGCCGATTTTCATCGCCTTGATGCAGGAAACACAATAAACGCATACATCGTCGACAGGCAGGGACTCTGCTCGATCCTTCATTTTCCTGTTGACTTCATCAACCGGCAGCGAAGGGTAAAAATCGTCCCCGCAGCAAATGGAGCGGACCCCGTGGTACTCGGATTCCACGACTTCAATATTCATTCTATTCAGCAAAATCCGAACAGCCTGGTGCACTTGCGGTTTTGTCCGCACCGGGCAGGCATCGTGAATGGTCATTTCCATTCCGGCATAATCGGGATATGGGAAGCTTTCCATCTGTTCGAGGATCTCCCATAAGGAGATCGTGGAGATTCCCTCGTACAGGCTGCCAAAACGCCTGTCGCAGCCCGCGCACGTATTGATGATCAAGGTGCCGTCCGGAAGCTCGGGAAGATGCCTGCAGCAAATTTCGTGCCTGTCCACGGCAAAATGGTGCCCGTTCAGGAACCGCAGCACCTTGCCTGCTGTCTCCGGCTTGTATATGCTTAAGGCGCAGCCCGGATTATACACAATCTTCATGGTCATTCCTTGAAGCCGACGTCCATGTGGGTGCCGTCACAGAATGGTTTGTTTTCGGATGAACCGCAGCGGCAAAGGGTCACCCGGCACCGCACCTGATAGGTCCGGCCATCGGCGGATTCTATCGGGATGTTTCCTTTGACCCAGACGGGCCCGCTCACATTTTCCGATCGATCTTCAACAAGCGAGGCAGAAGGTTCGACTGCCGTTTCACATGATATCCGCGAAACCCTGTCTTCCAGGACAAGCCGCCCCGAAGGGCAGCAGGACGCTTCATACACGGCTATTTCCCGATATGGTTCCTCATCGGATTTTTCCACGGCATTCCATACGTTCCCCATCCTGTGGCAAAAGTTGGACGCGCTGCACAGTTCCTCATGGTCATGCAGAATCAGGGTGGGACCCTCGAGGACTTCATCGGGATCATCCCGGATTTCCAGCACGGCCGTCTCCGTTCCATCAAAACAGGCTGAAACATGGGAACCGTCGCAGAAAGGCTTGAGTCCGGATTTTCCGCATCGGCACAGGGCATAGGTTTCATCCGGAGGGAACTGCAGATCCGTCGTCCAGGCCAAATGCCCATTCGCGGAGGGGGAAACAATGCTCATCCGATTCAGCGGGATCGAACCCGATAAAAGATACGGACCGTTTCTTGTGACTTTGATCCGACAACGCATCCTGCTGTCCGGCATGAAAAATCCCTCCATCACGTGAATCCCGTATTTCCACCAATCAGAACCCCGATTCATTTCCCGGCGCACCGCTTCATTTTACCATACCCCGGCGGCCACGTGCATCAGAACGGGCCATTTCCTTTCCTTCCAGCCACGTGCATCCGAACGGGAAGTTTTCCGTTCATCAGCGAAGGAGCTCTGATGGAACGCATGCACAAAGGGAATCTTGTTGAAATCTACCAGGCAACGCCAAACGCATATTTCCGCAAAGCGGATCTTGCCTGTCCGGTATGGATGCCGATGCGCTCACCATCTGCCAAAAGGCCGGGAAAGACGCCGATGTGAATTGGGAATGGTTTTCCGCTGCATACATCAGAAACAATGGATATGACAATACGGCAAAGCCTCATTATTTACTCAAGCGTACACTGATCTGAGGCGGCATGGCCGCTGCAGTGAAAAGGACTGTCTCTTTTGAGACAATCCCCTTACTGGCTGGGATGGGAGGACTCGAACCTACGAATGCCAGAGTCAAAGTCTGGTGCCTTACCAGCTTGGCGACATCCCAACGGATGACTTTTCCGGTGACCGTCAGACGTTCGAAGCTGGAAGCCGGAGAAATTCACAGCTTCCAACCTCTATTGGCCTGTCGCGGGAAATGGGGTGGGTAATGGGGATCGAACCCATGACCTCCAGAACCACAATCTGGCGCTCTGCCGATTGAGCTACACCCACCGTGAAAAGGGTACTTGAAAGGACAAGTCGTATTATAAGGCAATTTGCACAGGATTGTCAAGGAAAAGAACTTTGGAAAAGAACCTTGGAAAAGAACTTTGATTCTGGTATAAAAACTCGCTTTTGTAAGTTTTTATACCAGGATGTCAGAGACATCCTGTATGTTGAAGGCACATTTTGTGCCTTCAACATACCAAATCACGTGGTTCGATGCATCCGGCGGCATTTGCCGCCGGATGGCACCGAAGCTGCAAAATGCAACTTGCATGAAAAAGTCGAAAATCGACTTTTTGCACGAGAATCAACTTTGGAAGCGTGCGTGAAAGCGTGATGGAAATGACTCAATACGCCCTGCCCCAGACAACCAGGCGCTTTGCCGGCTTGCCGCAGCAAACGCAGGTTTCTCCGACGGGAGTCTGGTCAAACGGCATCAAACGAGCCGTGGCTGCCGTCTTCTCCTTGATGGCCTCTTCACAGGCCCGCTCCCCGCACCACATGGCTTTGATGAATCCCTGCCTCCCATCCAGCTGTGCGGTGAACTCAGGCATCGACACGGCGGTCGTTGTCCTGGATTCGCGCAGTTCCAGCGCCCTGGCGAACATGGATGCCTGAATGTCTTCCAGGACTTTCATCACGGTCGATTCCAGCTCCGCCATCGGAACAAACAGTTTTTCACGGCTGTCACGCCGGACCAGAACGACCTGTTCCTTCAGGATATCCTTCGGCCCCACTTCCAGCCGGATCGGCACGCCGCGCATTTCATGCTCCGCAAATTTCCAGCCGGGCTGTTTGTCGGACTCATCGATCTTCACACGGCAGATCCTCGACAAGGCGGCCTTCAGTTCCTCCGCCTTCTCCTTCACGCCCTGCACCTGAGACTGGACGGGCACGATGATCAGCTGGACCGGGGCGACCCTCGGCGGCAGCTTCAGACCGCTGTCATCTCCATGGACCATGATGATGGCCCCGATGATGCGCGTGGACATGCCCCAGGAGGTCTGCTGTCCGTATTTGAGCTGATTGTCGCGATCGGTGAACTGGATGCCGAAGGCCTTCGCGAACCCGTCGCCGAAATTGTGCGATGTGCCGGACTGGAGCGCCTTGCCGTCGTGCATCATCGCCTCGATCGTGTAGGTGGCCTTTGCCCCCGCAAACTTTTCCTTTTCCGTCTTCTGCCCTTTCAGGACAGGAATGGCCAGAAAATCCTCGCAGAATGAGGCATAGGTATCCAGCATGCGCAGGGTTTCCTCCTGGGCTTCCTCCTCCGTGGCATGAACGGTATGTCCTTCCTGCCATTGGAATTCCACCGAACGCAGGAACGGGCGGGTTGTCTTCTCCCAGCGCACGACGGAGCACCATTGGTTGTACAGCTTCGGCAGATCGCGCCAGGATTGGATGATGTCCTTGTAGTGGTCGCAAAAGAGCGTCTCCGACGTTGGACGGACACAGAGGCGTTCCGCCAGTTTTTCTGTGCCCCCGTGGGTGACCCAGGCCACTTCCGGGGCGAACCCCTCGACATGGTCCTTTTCCTTCTGCAACAGGCTTTCCGGAATGAACATGGGCATGGAGACGTTCTCATGGCCTGTTTCCTTGAAACGGCGATCCAGTTCCCGCTGGATGTTCTCCCATATCGCATAGCCGTACGGGCGGATGATCATGCACCCGCGCACGCTGGCGTAATCCGCGAGCTCCGCTTTCTTCACGATGTCCGTGTACCATTGGGCGAAATCCGCGTCCATCGGCGTGATTGCCTCCACCAGCTTCCTGCCATCTTTTGCCATGCCTGTTTCCTCCCGCATATGCTGTGAAAATGAATATGATCCTGATTTTCCAGGTTGCCTGATACCGTGGGTGTTCGTCAATTGCCATAGAAATAATATTATGGACGTTCGACATTTGCCATGCCGGAAACCGGTACTCACGGGACGCCTGTGAACAGCCGGTATCCGAGATCGAACACGAGCGGCATGAAAATGGCCGGCAGCATGTTTCCCACTTTGATTCGGCGGATTTCCAGCAGGTTGAACCCGATGCCCATGATGAGGACGCTTCCGACCAATGACATCTGCGAGATGACGTCCTCCGTCAGCCATGGCTTCAGTACGCCGGCCAAAAGGGTGATGATTCCCTGATACAGCAGAACCGGCAAAAAGGAAAACGTGACACCCATGCCGAGCGTGGCGGCGAACACAACGGCGCTGACCCCGTCCAGGATGGCTTTTGCAAAGAGGATCTCGGTGTTTCCCGTCAAACCATCCTCGAGGGAACCGACGATGGCCATCGCGCCGACGCAATACACCAGGCTTGCCGTTACGAAGCCCTCGGCAAAGGTGTTTTCACCCTTGGCGAATTGATTCTGAAACCATTGTCCCAGACCATCCAGCCGTTTTTCGATCTCGAGCGCTTCCCCGAGCAGACCTCCAAGGACAAGGCATAAAATCATGCCGGTCAGGTATACCCTGTCCAGACGGGGTTCTCCGATGAACCGGAGTATCCCCTGCAGGCTGCCGGACAAGCCGACAATGAGGACCGAGAGCCCGATCCCCTGCATGACGGTGGTCTTGAAGCGCTCTGAAATCCCCTTCTTCGCCAGCCAGCCCACGGTTCCGCCCAGAATGATGGCAGCCGCATTGACCAATGTCCCAAGTCCCGTCATGTTAGCCGCCCTTTCCGTTGTGGGATGGAATCTGAACAGATTATACACCGAGAGCCCCCGTCTGCAAAGGAAAAGACGGATAATGGTGAATAGAGGGATATGGGCGAAAGGATGGATATGGGTGAATAGAGGGATAATGGTGAATAGAGGGATATGGGTGAATAGAGGAATAATGGTGAATAGAGGGATATGGGCGAAAGGATGGATGTGGGTGAATAGAACGATATGGATCGATCTGGTTTGCGCGGGATGGACGAATGAAGCCGGATCGTGTACGCTTGAATCTGAATCCCCTGCGGTGGAGGCTGAAATGAATACGAGCCCTTTGATATGCCCTGTGTGCAGGCATCCCCTGCTTCAGGACCGATCCGCCTTGAAATGCCGCTTCGGCCATGCTTTTGACCTTTCGGCAAAAGGATATGCGAATTTACTGACCGACCCGCAGCGCAACAGCCAATCTCCCGGTGACAATCTTGACATGGTCGCGGCCCGGAGACGGTTTCTTGACAGCGGATCATACGGAGTGCTCGGAACCGCTCTCGCCGATTCGATCCGTAAATTCGGATCGGAAATTCGCGTGCTGGTTGACGCAGGATGCGGAGAGGGCGCGTGGACATGCTGTGCCCGGAAAGCCCTGCCGGATCCGGGGACAATCATCTATGGCATGGATATTTCGAAGGATGCCATCCGGTATGCATCGGGCCGGAACAGGAGCATCGACTGGGTCGTTGCTTCCCTTTTCCATCTTCCG
>JANYKF010000460.1 GCA_025361665.1 Clostridiaceae bacterium | reverse complement strand
AGCGGTAGATGCTCTGCTTGACATCCCCGACCATGAAAAGGTTTCCGCCATCCCCGGTCTGCGTGGCGATGGCCTCGAGGATGGTCTCCTGGACCAGGTTGCTGTCCTGGTATTCGTCTATCATCACGGCATGCCAGCGTTCCCGCATCGCGAATGCCAGCGGGGTCGGGATGGCTCCGGCAGGGCCCGGTCCTGCCGGAAACGACGGGATGGCCGACACCGAACCAGGCTCCACCAGCAGTTTCAGGCACAGATGCTCCATATCGTCGAAATCAACGAGATTCTTTCGGCGCTTCATCCGTCCGTAAATGCGGCCCAGCGCCTGGACGAGTGAAACGAGTTTTGCCTGACGGCCGTATTCCGACCGGATTTCCGCACAGAGTTGCTCTGAAAAACCCGACAGCGCCTCGCGCCGAAGCCGATCGAACCCGTCCTTCACTTTTTTCCGTGCGGCTTGCAGCTGTTCCTTCACAAGCGGATCGGCGTCCTTCGGCACACGCTTCAAGGCAGAAAAGCGGGAGGCCGCTGCCGAGGCCACCGCGGCATCCCATCCCCCGGGAATCGACCGGCTTACCTGCCTGAGCATTTCGGCATCCTCCGCGAAAGTGGCCTCATACCCGGTGAACCCGGAATTTCCTGCCATCCGGCAGGCCCTTTCCGCATCCCGGACCAGTTCCTCCAGCATCCATTCTGCCTGTTCCAGCAAAACCCGTCCCCACCCGGTTGCTCCGAAATCCGTCCCTTCGGGGATCAGGAGCTGCGACACCGACGCCTCCATCCACAAATCCGGCCAAGGCATGGAGCGGGAGAAACGCCACACTTCCGCAATCCGTTCCCGCAGGCGGTGATCGTCCCGATATCCGGCGAAGCAGTCCAGCAGATCCGCCATGGCCGGATCAAGGGGGTTTACACCGTAACAATCGTCCATGAGCCGGTCCATGGCTTCCGCAAGAATCTGCGTGCACTCTGCCTGATCGCCCGTCCGGAATCCCGGCTCAAGGCCCGCCAGGTGAAAATTCTCCTGCAATACGGTCAGGCAGAAGGAATGGATGGTGGAAATCGGCGCTTCCGATACCAGGGCCAGTTGTTCCCGTGCACGATCGTTCCCCTCCGCCGAAAGTGCAAGCAGGGACTTCCGGATGCGCTCCTTCATTTCCGCCGCCGCCGCCTTTGTGAAGGTCACCACCAGGATCCGATCGAGATCCGGAGGATCATCGCCATCTGTCACGAGCCTGACAATGCGCTCGACCAATACGGCCGTTTTGCCTGAACCTGCGGCGGCGGCAACCAGAAGACTGCACCCCCGAGATTCCAGCACGGCCATCTGTTCATCCGTCCACTTCATGCCGCACTCCGTTCCCCACCTTATTCAGCATGCGCCTCACATCCGCTTCCGCCATCACGGGCAGGCGGTTCCACCCGACATTCCCCACCCCGGGCTCAAAGCGGCACACCCAACCGTATGGGCAGTGATCGCAGGCCCTTTCGCCTCCCGTCCGCACAGGGCTGACCGTGACATCTCCGGCGACGAGTCTCTCGCCCATTTCGCCGAGGAGGATGCCAAGAAGCGTGCCCATCCGCTCGAATCCCCGTCTTGACAAGGTCCTTGTCCGTCCGGCAATCGTGCCGTCCCGGTTGAGCGAAGCTCTCACCACGTCAGAGGATCCTGTAATCGCAATCTGATGATCCATCGCAGTCAGGACGGCCGGATCATCCAGCACATATCCGCTCAGCCTCATGCGGCGGTTCCGCTCCGCGTCCGCGCCGGAAGCCGATCCGTCACCGGTGCGGATATCCGGCGGTTCCAGCCGCATATGGAAGATGCCGGCAGGTATGACGGGCCGACCCCCTGCCTGATGGCTTTTTTCCCTCAGGCTGGCCAGCGCCACCACAAGGTATGCCGGCAGCTGCAGGGATAACCCGTTCATGACGTCGGACAGGGCCAATGACCGGTCTCCGGACTTGTAGTCCACCACGCGCACATACAGCCCGTCTGCCGCCTCGTGCAAATCCAGGCGATCCAGTCGGCCTTGCAGCCGCATGGTTCCGCCGTTCGGCAGCGGGACGACGAAAGGGGGAAACACGCCCTGATCGCCAAACCCGAGTTCATGCCCGATCGGCCTGAATGTGCCGGCCTGTATCTGCCTGACAATTCGGCTTGCCGCCGTCAGGGCCGCTTTCGCGAGGCGGTCCGAAAACCAGGAGGCCAGGCCCGGGTGCAGGGGTGAAATGCCGGTGCCATGGGCAACCCCTTGCCTGACGGCGGCCCCGATGGAGATCGGAAGGGATGCAGCGTCATAGGTGTCCCATCCGCCGTCCGTCTCCACGCCGGAAAACACGGCATCCATCACTTCGTGCATCAGCAGACCGAATCCAACATCGCGCAGGCCGCAGACTTCCCGTTCCCGCAAGAGGGCGGCATTCCGTGCGAACCAGGAGAAAGGGCACCGGCGATATGTTTCCATGGAGGAGATGCTTCCGCTGAGCATTGCACCATAGCGCTCGCGGAACCAGCCCGGTGAAAGCGCCGCATCGTTTCGCCACTGGAGTCCGTCCGCAACCCGCTGCCAATGGGTTTTCATGCCTGGCTGCCGCCCGCATGAATTGAACAGCTCGACGATCAGGGATGAGGGTCCTGCGGGTGTGCCGAACGGACTTTTGTCTGTTGAACCGGACAAAGCGGTTGATCCGGGCGGCTTTCCGTCCAAGGGTCCGGAAGGATTGCCGGAATCGTTTTCCCGCAGCCAAGGGACCAGCACTTCCAGAAAAGCGCGAGGAGTCGTCGCCAGGAGGGTCTCAGGATACCAGGGCTCTGCCGCGCCATCGGCATCGGGCACCCACCCCTCCTTCAGCGTCGGGAATTTGCCGCGCACCTCCGCGAAAACCGGGGACGGCTGCAGGGCTTTTCCTTCCGTGTCCGATACCGGGCGGCTGAGCCAGAGTCCCTCCGTCGGCATCGTGATGACGGCATTCAGTTCCTCGCGCCTCTCCCGGGACATCTCACGGGTATCGGGTGCAAGCTCCAGGCCATGCAGGGCCATCATGCGACGATCTGCGTCCGTGAGCAGTCCCTGCCCGCCCGATGCGGCGGGAATCCATCCTTCAGCCATGCCCGGCACGAACAGGTGGCGTGCCTGCGATACCTGGGAGCGGGAAGGTGTTCCGACAAACACTTCATCGAGCGAGGGCGGGATAATGCCGGTGCTGCCGCCTTCGAGGCCGGTCTGCAGCATGCCGTGGAGTTCGGTCAGGGTCAGCGTGCCCTCCCCTGAGAGTTCAAGGATCTGATCCATGAGGTCGCAGGCCGACTGCCAAATCTGGCGCATATGTCCGGCAATCGCCAGATTTCCCGACTCCTCAAGCATTTTTGCCCTCGAGGCGATCCTTTGAGGCAGACGCCACGCCATCAGCATGGCCAGATAGGCCTCAAGGGCCGCGCGAACAGGCACCTGCCCCCGCACGCACTGCCGGAAAGCCTGAAGGGGGGTTGTCAGCAGCACGCGGACTTCTTCCATCTCCTTGTCTTCCAGCGGGTGTTCGCACCAAAGGCGGCGGCCGCGCAGGCCCGTAGCCAGCGCGTGGTTCTCGAGCCGATCCGCCGCGGACTGCGCGACGGGCAGCAGACCCGTTTTCAGGAGCCTGAACGCGTCGTCGTGCCGCCATCCGCCTCGCAGAATGTCAAAAGGCGCCAGAAGCGCCACCGCGACGGGATTTCCGGCCAGTGATTCCTTCCGGTCCATGAAAAATGGGATATGGTGCAGACGAAAGACCCTTCTGATAATGGCCGCATATTCTGCCGAATCCGGAACCAGCACCGCCATGTCGCGGAAACGGCATCCACCGTCCCTGCACAAGCCGACGATTTGGCGGGCGCAGGCATGGATTTCAGCGGAAGGGTCCGGGTGGGCCGCGGTCCGGATATCCGCCGGGATTCCCTGATAGATCCCGGTGTCTCCGGGAGACAGGTTCCCTGCCAGAAAAGCGAGGCCGGAACCGGGGGCATGACGCCAATCCTTGCCCGATGCCGAGGTTTGCACGACCGGAATGCCGTTTTCCGCCGCGAACCGCGTCAAGGCAGCCACCGCAAACCAGGCCGGGCGCCCGGCCTGGGATTGTCCGAACCGTTGATGTCCGGGCATGGCCTCATCATCAGGGGCATCCATCCGCAGGGAAACTGAAACGGATGCGGCATGTACGATCAATGACCGGATGAGCTGGAGCTGAACCGGAGAGAATCGCTGAAACTGATCCAGACAAACGTGGATCGCGGAAATATCCGGCATCCGGCTCAGCCTTTCCGCTGCCATTTTCAGCCGATCCTCCCCGTCCAGATACCCATGGCCGTCCATGGCCGCATCATACGCCTCGCCGATCACGGCCAGTTCCTGCAGCTTGATGGCCAGACGGGGATCCGGAACTTCGGTTGCAGCCTTGTGCAGACCCTCGGGGGTGACGCCGTAGCGCTTGAATTCAGCGAGCAAATCACCCGCCACCTTCGTGAAGCCGCCACGCCGGATCGTATCCGAAAAAAGCGGCAGGCGTTCCTGATATTCCCGCATGATGCGGTATACGAGAACCCCTTTGCCGGATGTATCCAGAAATGGTCTTGGCGAACCGCCCGTATTGGCGATTAGGTGCCAGGCCAGGCGATTGAGGCTGAAAACACGGATCCGGTTTCCATCCCTGTCGCCCAGCGTTTCCAGCACGCGTTTTTCCATGATGAACGTGGACTGATCCGGAACCACCATCCATGTGGCTGCGGCGGGATCCGCCGCACGCAAACGTGCCGCCTCCAGCAGCATGGCGGTTTTGCCCGTCCCTCCCTGCCCATGCAGGATTTCCAGTTGCACCGGTTCCCCCCTGTATGTCGGATTCAAAGTTGATTCTGGTGTAAAAACTCACTTTTGTGAGTTTTTGTGCAGGATGTCTCTGACATCCTGCATGTAGAAGGCACATTTTGTGCCTTCTACACACCAAATCACGTGATTCGGTGCC
>JANYKF010000444.1 GCA_025361665.1 Clostridiaceae bacterium | reverse complement strand
CTTCGATCATGGCATTGCCGATACGGCACTTGACAGATCCAGATGGATTGAAGTACTCAAGTTTTCCGACAACCCTGGCCCCGAGGTTTTGTGAAGTCGCATATTTTCCCAGTTCCATCAATGGTGTATTTCCAATCAGTTGGGTAAGGCTTTTTGCTATGTTTTCCATTATATCCCTCCTTGGGGGTATTCTAAGCAAGTTTCATCCTCATTCTACTGCCGGTTCGGTTCTCTGTCAATTCATTTCTATATAATTCCTACCGTTATTGTAATAAATGTACTTTCCAATATCCATGCCGCCTAGAGCAGCACACACAAGCCCTAGAGCAGCACACAAAAGCCCTAGAGCTGCACACACAAGCCCTAGAGCAGCACACACAAACACGCTAATTCGGATTCATCCCATGTTCATGCCAACCCATAATAAAAGCCGGTTCGAAACAACGAACCGGCCAATCGCCAAAGCACAACATGTCGGAATTTACCGAGATTCTCTCCGGACACCGTGATAGACCCGTGTATGAAGCTGCGTGATACATCAAACCGGGTTCCGTTTATTTCGGTTTCTTTCCCGGAGCGGCCGGAGCTGCGGCTGGAGCGGCTGCCGGTGCGGCTTTCTTGACTTCTGGCTTTTTCTTTAGTTTCTGCGTGTTTTTTGGACTCTTGTCTCCCATTTCAAAACACCTCCTGTGATTTATTCCCTTGACGATACGGTTCCCCGAAAGGTTTGCGCACCGTTGAATAGATTATATGCCAGTGTTTGGAAGGATTCAAGCATGATTCTGCTGTAAAAACTCACTTTTGTGAGTTTTTATGCAGGATGTCTCTGACATCCTGCATTCAGTCCGAATATCGCATCGTTTCAGGTTGTGAAGTTTGTAAAAATCGAAATCGTCAGTCAGCCTTTCAATACAGAAAACAGCAGAATCCCGTTCAAGACAGCCACAACGATCGCAATGAGCCACAACATCAGTTTCTCCACGCCATGATTTGCATAGTCTCCCATGACTTTTCTGGAAGAAGTGAGATAGAGTTGGGTGAATACGGTGAATGGCAATTGGATGCTCAGGAGCATCTGTGACATCAGCAGGCCTTTGAACGGGTCGGTGATGAAAAAAATCAACACCAAAGCGCCAATGAAGGTGGTGCCAACACCCCATTTCGTGTGCTTGTCCCGAATATCGTAGGGTTCCTTGAACATCCCTGCGAAGATGCTGCCTCCTGCCATGCCGGCTGTAACGGAAGACGCGACGCCAGCAAACAGCAAGGCGACAGCGAAAATGATGGAAGCGGCGTTGTTCAGCAATGGCTTCAGAAGGTCAACCGCTTGTTCCAGCTCCGTGACCATCACCCCGTTTTTGAAGAATGTGGCCGCAGCCAGCAGGATCATGGCGCTGTTGATGGCCAGACCGATGAGCATGGAAAACAAAGTGTCCATGAACTCAAACCGCAATTGCCGTTTGATGACGGTCGGTTCTTCAAGATTCCATTGCCGGCTCTGGATAATCTCCGAATGGAGAAAAAGGTTGTGCGGCATGACGACAGCACCGAGAATGCTCATGATGATGAAAATGGCGCCTTGCGGGATTGTGGGCGTCACCCAGGAAACGGCGGCCACCGGCCAATCCACCTTCACCATGGCAATCTCTGCAATGAAGGAAAGTCCGATGATGGAAACGAATCCGATAATCCATCGTTCAATTTTCCTGTAGGAATTCGAAAGCAGCATCCAGAGGACGAATACGGTCAGCATGACGGATCCGAGGCGCAGCGGGATGTGGAACAGCATACGCAAGGCGATGGCTCCCCCGAGAATCTCCGCCAATGCCGTCGAGACGGATGCCAGAACCGCAGAACCCAGCACAATGCGGCTGACTGGTTTCGGCAGGAATCCGGTGGCGGCTTCCGATAGGCAGAAACCTGTGGCGATGCCCAGATGGGCGGCATTATGCTGAAGGAATATCAACATGAATGTGGATAAGGACACAACCCAGAGCAGCGTATATCCGTATTGAGCGCCGGCAGAAACGTTGGATGCCCAGTTGCCGGGGTCGATGAAACCGACCGTGACCAGCAGGCCAGGCCCCACATATTTCAAGAATTCAACGGCCATCATGCGGGGTTTTGTTTTTTCGGGACCCCAGATCCTTTTCAAAACATTCATTCGTTGAATGCTGCCCTTCCTTACAGGCCCATATTCATGCTGCCCTTCCTTACAGACCCACGTTCATGCTGCCCTTCCTTACAGACCTACGTTCATGCTTCCAGTGCGGTAACCCCTGATGTCAAGTGCGGTAAAATCGAATCCCAGAGCCTTATATGTGTCATATACCTTCATTCTCACATCCAATTCAAGAAAACGCGGCATCTCCGCTTCGGTGAGTTCAATGCGGGCCACATCGCCATGATGGCGGACACGCACCTGGGTGAAACCAAGATCGAGCAGGAGCTGTTCCGCCTTGTCGATGGCAGTCAATTTTTCCCTTGTGATTTTCGATCCATAGGGAAAGCGGGAGGACAAACAAGCGAAGGCCGGCTTGTTCCATGTTGGAAGGCCGATTTCCCTGGATAGGAAACGGATGTCGTTCTTTGATAGGCCCGCCTCCCGCAGCGGGCTCCTGATGCCATGTTCACGGACTGCCTGCAATCCGGGACGATAGTCTCCCAAATCGTCCGTGTTGGAGCCTTCCGCCACATAGGCGAGGTTCCTGTCTTTTGCCACCCCGAGGATCTTCTCAAACAGTTCATTTTTACACAGATAGCACCGGTTTTTCGGATTGTCCTCAAATCCCTCGACATCCAGTTCCTCAGAAACGATGACTTCCTGCGGGATGCCGTATTGTTTGGCAAAACTCGTCGCCTGCAGTAATTCCCGCTCCGGATATGTGGCGGAACGGGCAGTGATGCCCAAAACCTTGTCACCCAACTCCTCATGAGCCACTTTCAACAGATAGGATGAATCCACTCCGCCGGAAAAAGCGACGGCCAAACTGCCAAGGCTGCGTATGTTGGCCCGCAGTGCAGATTCTCTTTCGCGTATCCCCTCCGGTTCCGGAGCGGTTTGGGGTTGTGTTCTTGCATTGTCAATTGTCATGTTGTCCCTCCTGCAGGATGCCGCCACCCAGAACGATGTCGTCTTCATAAAATACCGCTGCCTGACCTGGAGTCAGCGCGCGTTGCGG
>JANYKF010000429.1 GCA_025361665.1 Clostridiaceae bacterium | reverse complement strand
TGCAACATGACGCATTCACGCGCTTTCGAGACAGGGCAGGACTTGAAGGCAGCCGGGAGGAAATGCCTTCCCTCCCGGCTGCCATGCGAAATGTCCGTTTTCAGGCCGGATGATGCCAATGAATGTGCCTGATCTCTGATTTGCAGTTCCTTTATTGGGCCGGCTGGACTTTTTTCTTGCCCTTGTTGTGCTTCAAGTCGAACCAGAGCGGAACGGCGATGCAGATGGATGAGTAAGAACCGCTGATGACGCCGACCGTCAGCGAAAAGCTGAAGTCCTTCAGGGATGTGATGTTGTTGAATGCGGAAAAGATCCATAGCGAAACCAGGCAGAACACCACGGTCAGAACGGTGTTGATGCTTCGGGCGATCGTTTGGTTCACACTGTTGTTGACGATGTCGTACATGGGGAGTTTCCGCATGACGGTGGTATTCTCGCGGATACGGTCGTACATGATGATGGTGTCGTTGATGGAGTAGCCGACAACCGTCAGGACTGCGGCAATGAACCCGTCATTGAGCGGAAGCCTGAAAATCACATAAACCCCGAATATCATGATGACGTCGTGCACAAGGGCCAGGACTGCAGTGAATGCCGCGGAAAAACCGGACATGATGACAAAGCGCCATGCCACGTAAAAGAGAATGAGCAGTGACGATATGATGATGGCCAAAATGCCACGCTGCAGTGTTTCCCTGCCGATACTGGGCGTGATGCTGGCGGTTTCGTTCCTGCTGCTGTCGAGTTTCACGGGAAATTCAGCTGCGACGGCAGTCCGCAGACTCGTCATTTCAGCTTCGGTCAGCGGTTCGGTCCCTGACACGTCAAGCCGCAGCATTTCCACTTGGTTCGTTTTGTTCAGGGGATCGTAGGTCTTGGTGATGCTTCCGGTTATTTCGCGCCCGATTGCTTTTTTGGCAACCGCCACGGCGCTCTCCACGTTCACGGAGGCGGTCGTTTCAAGCGTAATGCGCGTGCCTCCCTGAAACGAGATGTCGAGAATGACCCCGTTGAAGAGGAAAATGATGAGGATGATGACGATTGTCACGACACTGAAGATATATCCGTAATTCTTGAAATCCAGCAACTTGAAGTTTTTCATTTGCTCACACCTCCGATTGCGACTTCACTCGCCTTCACACGGTACATCCATTTGCTGCGGGCGAATCCGAAATTGACCACACCCTGCATCATCAGCCGGGAAGCCGTGACGGCGGACAGGAAGCTGACTGCGACGCCAAGGCCCAGCGTGATGCCGAAGCCGCGGATTGGGCCGCTTCCCATCAGGTAAAGGACTGCGGCCGCAATGATGGTGGTGAGGTTTGAATCGAAAACGGCGGCAAAAGCACGTTTGAAACCGGCGTCGATCGCGGCGCGATAGGTTTTGCCCGCCTTCAGTTCCTCCCGTATCCGTTCCGAAAACAGGATGTTCGCGTCAACCCCCATGCCGATGGACAGGATGATGCCGGCGATGCCGGGCAGTGTGAGGGATATGCCGAGGTTGGCCAGCAGCAGAACCTGCAGGGCGGCCATTCCGGTTACGGCGATGGAGGCAACCAGGCCTGGCAGGCGGTACAGAACCAGCATGAAGATGATGACAGCGATATAGGCGACAAGGCCGGCGAGCAGCGTGGTATCCAGGGAACCTTTGCCCAATGTGGGGCTGATGGAGTCCACGGAAACGGTCTCCAGTTTGCACGGCAACGCGCCTGAGCGGATTTTGTCAGCGAGTGCCTTGGCTTCTTCCATTTTGAAGTTGCCGGTGATGCGGGCACTGGCGCTGTCTATCTTCGTGTTGACATTCGGGGCGGAAATCATCAGATCATCCATGAAGATCGCTATCCGTTTGCCGACCAGCCGTCCGGTGGCTTCGGAGAACTTCGTCTGCCCCGTTTTGCTCAATGTCAGGTAAACGCTGTAGTTGTGCGTTTCGTTGTCCAGTCCGCTGGAGGCTTCCGTCACTTCACTGCCGTCCATGATGATGATGCCGGTGGGCAGAGGGTCTCCCTTGGCATCCAGCTTTTTCTCGTCGACTTCCTGGAAGGTGAGTTTCGCGGTGCTGCCGAGTTCCTTCAGCGCGGCCTGCGGATCGTAGTTCGTTTCATTCTGCGCCCAGGGGATCTCGAGGATGATGCGCTGGTTGGTGGTGTCGATGTTGACGATCTTGTCAAAGACCCCCTTGCTATCAAGACGAGTTTCCAGGATGGCCCTGGCCGTGAGCAGGTCCTGCGAGACATTCGGCGTGGCGGCTCCCGCGGGATAAACGGGTACCATGATGGCGTTGATGCCGCCCCGGATGTCGATACCGGTACGGACGTCCGATGCCCCGTTGATGATGCGCTTGGCAGCCGGTCCGACGCCCGTCAGGGCGATTACGGTCAGCAAGGCGATCAGCATGAGCACCAGAAAGAGCTTCCAGGATTTCTTGTCGTTCATTGGGGGTCTCCTCCTTCTGTAGGGAACAGTCACTCGTGTATTATAAATCTTTGGAAAAGGAACGACAAGTAAAATATATATCGTTCACGGTTTGTTCACACTTCCTGCGCTTTCACCCACAAGGCGCATTCGACCCGTTTCTTTTCCAGTTCGCAGCCAATCCGGTATGGCTTTCTGATGTCCTTGTTGAACTGCCACGCATTGGCCGCGCACCCGCCGCTGCAGTAGAACTTCGCCCAGCAGGCATCGCAATCCGGTTTGCTGTATACGGTGGTGTCGATGAACATGTCCCTCGCAGTCGAGTCTGACAGTCCGTCAAAAACGTTTCCCAGCAGAAACTCCGGCTGGCCGACGAACTGATGGCACGGATACAGCTCCCCTTCCGGCGTCACGGCCATGTATTCGGTACCGGAACCGCATCCGCGCAGGCGTTTGGCCACACAGGGGCCTCCTTCGAGGTCCATCATGAAATGGAAAAAGTTGAACCGGTTCCCGTTCCTGCGTTCCATGACATACGCTTTCGCCAGGCGTTCGTACTCCTGCCGGCACCTGTCAAGGTCCTCCTCCCGGATGTCGAGGCCGGAATCCTTGTTCGCCACGACCGGCTCCACGGAGATCTGGTCGAATCCGAGTCCGGCCAGGTGCAGCACGTCTTCCGTGAAATCGAGGTTGGCCCGTGTGAAGGTGCCGCGCACATAGTAACTCTTGCCTTTGCGCAGCGCCGCCATTTTTCTGATGTTCGGCAAAATTCGGCTGTAGCTTCCGGTTCCATCCACCCGCCTGCGCATGGCATCATTCACTTCCGGACGCCCGTCGATGGAAAGGACGATATTGTGCATGACTTCGTCAGCCCAGGCCATTTTTTCGTCATCAAGCAGCACGGCATTCGTCGTCAGGGTAAAACGGAATTGTTTGCCCGTTTCGTCCTCCCGGCGGCGTGCATGGGCGACAATCTCTTTGACGGTGTCGAAATTCATCAGTGGTTCACCGCCAAAAAAATCGACTTCAAGATTTTTCCTGTTCCCGGAGCCTGCGATCAGAAAGTCGACGGCCTTCCTCCCCACCTCAGGTGTCATCATCGCGCGGGCCCCTTTGTATTCGCCTGTCCCGGCGAAACAATAGGAACACCGGAGGTTGCAGTCATGGGCGATATGCAGGCAAAGCGCCTTCACCGCGGTGGACTTGTTCCACTTCGGCAGCATTTCGCGATACGGGTCTTCCGTGAAAAGGAGATTTGCGCTTTTCAATTCCATCAGTTCAGACAGGGATTCGTCAACTACGCTGTCGCAGGTATTGGCCCGAATCGCATCCAGGCCGGGAGAATCGGATATCTCCCCCGACCCGTCCAGGCACTGCAACACGCGGAATGCCGCTTCATCCAGCACATGAACCGACCCGCTGTTGACATCCAAAACCATATAGGTGCCGTCCAAGTGAAAAGAATGAACCATGAAAACCTCCCGGATGATGGGCCGAATCCCAACGCGCATCGGTCCCGCAGACATGGGAAAGGGGCTTATCGCTAAGCCCCCGCTTTCGTTTGCATACGGTTTCCGGCATTTTGAAAACCGTTGTCGGACAACCTTTTCAACGATGGACGATTCAGCGTTCGCATTTCTGATTGGCCACCGTGCAGGAAGTCTTGCATGCAGACTGGCAGGATGTCTGGCATTCACCGCACCCCGCTTTTTTCAGATCCTTGTTCAAGGTGGAGCCGCTGAGGGTCTTGATGTGTTTCACTGGAAAACCTCCATTGCCGGCAAGGCGTTTATTACAGCTCATTATAACACACAGGCTTTTTCATGCAAGGGACTGAAGCCCAGTCCCGCCTGATTTATTCGCCGGCCATCCTCAGCCGTTCCGCCAGGCGCGTATTCCGCCTGCGAATCCGGTTGTTCGCCACGGCCATCGAGATGGCCTTTTTCGTCCCCACCAGCACAAACAGGCGCTTGGCACGCGTAACGCAGGTATAAAGCAGATTTCGCTGCAGCATCATGTAATGCTGGAGGCTGATCGGAGCCACCACGATCGGATATTCACTGCCCTGCGCCTTGTGCACGGTTGTCGCGTAGGCCAGCATGACTTCGTCTAGTTCCGACACTTTGTAGGAAACCGGCATGCCGTCATAGCGGATGAAGACGTCCCCCTCCACCGTGTCGATCCGGGAAATGATGCCCGTATCCCCGTTGAAAACATTCTTGTCATAGTTGTTCCTGATTTGCATGACTTTGTCGCCCAGGCGATAGGTTGTCCCGGCATGGCGCACGGTTTCCGGGGATGGGTTCAACGCGGCCTGCAGCAGCAGGTTCATCTGCCGCGCGCCTGTTTCGCCGCGCTGCATCGGGCAAAGCACCTGGATGTCGGCGATCGGGTCCACCCCGTAATGCTCCGGCAGCCGCTTCGTGCAGAGGTCCCGGATTGTTTCAGCAATCCGGACGGGTTCCTCCCGTTCGATGAAGAAGAAATCCGCATCCTTGCCGGGCTTCAAATCCGGAAACTCTCCCCGGTTGATGCGGTGCGCGTTCAGGATGATGGCGGAGCCTTCCGCCTGCCGGAAGATGCGGGTCAGGCGAACCACGGAAACCCTGCCGGAATCCATCACATCCATCAGGACATTTCCCGCGCCCACGGAAGGCAGCTGATCCACGTC
>JANYKF010000426.1 GCA_025361665.1 Clostridiaceae bacterium | reverse complement strand
GATCCTCCCAACCGGTATTGCCATTATGTACATGCTCATCATTTCCAATTACTTCAAATCACTGCCGCCTTCCATGGAGGAGTCGGCAAAGATAGACGGCGCGAACGACATCACCATCCTCATCAGGATTATCCTGCCGCTTTCCTTGCCACTTCTGGCTACTTTCACCCTCTATTACGTCGTGGATCGGTGGAATGAATGGTTCAATGCCATGATGTTCATTCGTTCTACGGACAAATGGCCTTTGCAGCTGACCTTGCGCAAGATCATTCTGGACGCGAATTTCGCCAACACGACCCTTGTGCCCGGACAAGTAAGGCCTGATACGTATGGAGACAGCATCAAGATGGCATCCATCGTCGTAACCATGTTCCCGATGATGATGCTATATCCGTTCCTTCAAAAATACTTTCTCTCCGGCATGATGCTGGGTGCCGTCAAGGAATGACGGACGCAATGGCGGAAACGGCTTTCACAGGGTGCGAATCAGGCATCTTCCCCGGGTATCTGCGGCTGAGGCCGTCGGTATAAATAATGAATGGAGGGCATCAACTCATGTCAAGAAAAAAATCCCTTGCACTGCTCCTTGCCATTGTCATGGTCATAAGCATGCTGGCCGCATGCGGTGGAACCGTTGCGCCGACAACATCCGCATCCGCATCCGCCGCCGCTTCGACCGAACCAAAACCGAGCACGGCGCCCGTAGACGTCATCAAGGTCTCCATGGATGTCATGGACGCGGAGAAATGCGGCAAAAACCCGAAATCAGACTATATCAAGGCTACCTTCGGCATAGAATTCGAGTACATACCGGTATCCTGGGGCGACTGGGGTGAAAAGGTTCGCACCTGGGTATCTGCAAACGACATGCCGGACCTTGTCTGGTGGGATCTGAAGGGCGCAAGCTCGCAGGAATACAAGACATGGGCCAAACAGGGCGCATTCAAGGAAATCCCGATGTCAAAGATTCAGGCGCAGCCTGAACTCAACCGTCTGGCCTCCGGCATGAAATCCGTCGAAGCCATGAAGGTGGACGGCAAGCTCTATGCATGGCCCGCCAACCGCAACAATCCGGAAGTGGCGCAAAACACGTACGCATCCCATTGGGTATATCGGCGCGACATCGCCAAGGACCTGGGCCTCTACAAGGAAGGCGATGTCTACACCTATGATGAATGGGTTGCCCTTGTAAAAGCCGCTCAGAAAAAAGACCCGAACATGGCCGGCCTGGTCATGGACACTTGGGGCTTCCCGCATGCAGCCGTACTCTTCATCGGGCCGGTTCCTGCTGAAGGAAATGAAACCTGTTCCTACATCAAAGTCGGCAACAAGTATGTTTGGCCCCCGACCATGCCTGAGTACAAGGATGGCGTGAAGAAGACCTATGACCTGTTCCAACAGGGCGTCATCTTCAAGGACAACATCCAGTTCAAAGGAAGCGAACCGACCGACATGTTCGCAGCCAGCCGCGCATTCGCCAGATATGCCGGTGGTGCGGGCACCTACAACGACCTGAGCAGCAAACTTCTGAAAGCAGGGCTCATCAAGGACGAAACCGCTGTAGGACCTGCCATCATCACGTTTGACGGCAAGTTCTGGATGACCCAGACCGAAGACTACTGGTCTGTCACCGCGTTCTCGAACAAGGTGGATGACAAGAAGATGGATCGTGTCCTGGCCATGTGGAACTACCTGCAAAGCGATGCCGGCATGCTCTTCCAATGGATGGGTTTTGAAGGCAAGGACTATTCGAAGAATTCCGATGGTACTTATAAAGTACTGTGGGCCGTCGATCCGGCAACGAAGATGTATGTCAATCCTTATTCCGAGATGCGTTTCGGCGAGTTCACACCCGCCGGGCTCACCCGTCCCGGAAACCCTGCCGATGCTCCTTATGGTGTCGCCCAGAACCAGCAGGTATGGGACTATATGGGCAAGAATCCGGTCGGAATCAAGCCTTTTGACTATGCCGTATCCTTCCTGAGTGCCCCAAACAAGGATAAGTATGGGACGTATGGCGCCGATGTAAAGGCGAAGCTCATCGAACTGCTGCAGAATTCCAAGAATATCGATGCGGATTGGGATGCTTTCGTGGTTTCCATGATGCCGAAGGTACAGCCCGTGCTGGATGAGATCAATGCAGCTATCAAGTAAGCGCCTGTCAATCCTGAGAGGATGAAACGGCTAATCAAAGTTGTTTTGGTCATGCAGACATCATGTTTCAGCATTGAAAGGGAAGGGTCGTCATCGGGCGGCTCTTCTTTTTCATATAAAGGGAAGGGTCGTCATCGGGCGGCTCTTCTTTTTCATATGCGGGATATGCACGCAGCATTGCGAATCCAATATGATACACTTGTACGATGAACCACGTGATTTGGTGTGTTGAAGGCACAAAATGTGCCTTCAACATGCAGGACGTCAGAGATATCCTGCATAAAAACTCACAAAAGTGAGTATTTACACCAGAATCAACCGTCATATTCGATTAGCATGGAAGAAAATGGTGCGATTATGAATTTGCTTGAACCAGGAATACCATGCGCGGTTGGTCCTTCTCCTCTGGCTGAAGCGTTGCAGCAAATGATTGCGAAAGAGAAAGTTTCATTCCATATGCCGGGTCACCGGGCCGGACGCGGTTTTTCACCGGATTTGCTGACGATGTTGGCCAGGCTGGACACCACAGAGCTGGAGGGAACGGACAATCTGCAAAATCCCACAGGAGTTCTCCGAGATGCCGAAAGACGCGCAGCCTTATTTTTCGGTGCAAAGCGAACCTACTTTCTTG